>NZ_CP195713.1:0-4126 GCF_051351055.1 Brevibacterium sp. FAM 27836 | reverse complement strand
CTCGACGCTTCAACGTTCGTCCTAACCGTTTGAGCTCGACAAGTTCGGGTGGCAGATTCGTTGTCAGGGCGTCGATGACCGTTTGCAAGAGTCTCTTGCCCTCTTTGCGGTCCGCGGTTCGGTAAGCGCTGACAATGTCTTGGTAGACGGCCCAGGTGACTTCGACTTCGGTGAAGTTCGGGTCAGCGAAGAGGTTCGCGATTCTTTCCTGCTGCTTGGTCGTGAGTAAGCTGCTGCCCGTGTGAAGAGTTCTTCTTGCCCGGTACAACGGGTCCTTTGCTCGTCCGCGATGGCCGGTTGTCTCCTGCTGAACTCGGCGACGTACCTCGTCGAGGGCATCACCGGCGAGTTTGACGACGTGGAAGGGGTCCATGACTTCGACAGCGTCGGGCAGCTCCTCAGCTGAGGCTGTTTTGAAGCCGGAGAATCCGTCCATCGCGACGACGTCGATGCCCTCACGCCATTCTTTCGGTCGGTCTTTCAACCATTGTTTGAACACCTGCTTCGAACGGCCAGCCACCATGTCGAGCAGACGTGCCGAGCCTGTTCCCTCGCTGATCGGGGTGAGGTCGATGATGACGGTGACGTACTTGTCACCACGCCGGGTGTGCCGCCATACATGCTCGTCGACACCAATGACGCTGACCCCGTCGAAACGGGTCGGGTCGTTGATCAACAACCGCTGACCTTCGGCGAGGACGGCGGAGTTCGCGGTGTGCCAGGACACGGCGAGTTTCGCAGCGATGACGGACACGGTGTCGTGATCGATCACGAGAGCACGCAACGCCCAGTCGAGGCCGGTTCGCGAGATCTTCGCTCGTGGTGGCGCCGCAGCTGTGGTGTCTTGACGCCAGACGCGGCCACACTCGACGCACTTGTAACGGCGGAGGCGAATGTGAAGCGTGGTTGGTCGGTGGCCGAAAGGTTCGTGGGCCAGCTGGCGGACGACGGTATCGCGAACGATCCCGTGACCACCACATCGTCGGCACCAGTCATCAGCAGTGTTTGGACGGCATTCCAGAATGGCTTTGTGCCCGGTGATGTGTTGGCCGGTGCAGGTCAGATCGAGGTCATTGAGTCTGCAGAAGGTCGTGAGGTCAGGCGTCGAGAAAGTAGGCTTGGCCACGTCGAGGTCTTTCGGATGGACGGTGTGAGAACTTCCATCATCGGAAGACCTCGACGCCTATCTGAGCAGCGACTCGCCGTGTCTGAAAATCCCTGACCCACACTCTCGATTACGAAGAGCCAGATTGGTGGCTCATCGTAATTGAGAGTGTAGAACCGGTCTGAAGCCACCGGACTCGAGCAGACACCTCGCGATGTAATGCGTGAGGTTGCGGAATCCCAGCGCGGACCCGCGTAGATGCTCGAGTCTGCCGTTGATCGCTTCAGTGGGACCGTTCGACGTTCCCGGTCGGGTGAAGAATGCGAGCACATCAGCAGCTCGACGCTTCAACGTTCGTCCTAACCGTTTGAGCTCGACAAGTTCGGGTGGCAGATTCGTTGTCAGGGCGTCGATGACCGTTTGCAAGAGTCTCTTGCCCTCTTTGCGGTCCGCGGTTCGGTAAGCGCTGACAATGTCTTGGTAGACGGCCCAGGTGACTTCGACTTCGGTGAAGTTCGGGTCAGCGAAGAGGTTCGCGATTCTTTCCTGCTGCTTGGTCGTGAGTAAGCTGCTGCCCGTGTGAAGAGTTCTTCTTGCCCGGTACAACGGGTCCTTTGCTCGTCCGCGATGGCCGGTTGTCTCCTGCTGAACTCGGCGACGTACCTCGTCGAGGGCATCACCGGCGAGTTTGACGACGTGGAAGGGGTCCATGACTTCGACAGCGTCGGGCAGCTCCTCAGCTGAGGCTGTTTTGAAGCCGGAGAATCCGTCCATCGCGACGACGTCGATGCCCTCACGCCATTCTTTCGGTCGGTCTTTCAACCATTGTTTGAACACCTGCTTCGAACGGCCAGCCACCATGTCGAGCAGACGTGCCGAGCCTGTTCCCTCGCTGATCGGGGTGAGGTCGATGATGACGGTGACGTACTTGTCACCACGCCGGGTGTGCCGCCATACATGCTCGTCGACACCAATGACGCTGACCCCGTCGAAACGGGTCGGGTCGTTGATCAACAACCGCTGACCTTCGGCGAGGACGGCGGAGTTCGCGGTGTGCCAGGACACGGCGAGTTTCGCAGCGATGACGGACACGGTGTCGTGATCGATCACGAGAGCACGCAACGCCCAGTCGAGGCCGGTTCGCGAGATCTTCGCTCGTGGTGGCGCCGCAGCTGTGGTGTCTTGACGCCAGACGCGGCCACACTCGACGCACTTGTAACGGCGGAGGCGAATGTGAAGCGTGGTTGGTCGGTGGCCGAAAGGTTCGTGGGCCAGCTGGCGGACGACGGTATCGCGAACGATCCCGTGACCACCACATCGTCGGCACCAGTCATCAGCAGTGTTTGGACGGCATTCCAGAATGGCTTTGTGCCCGGTGATGTGTTGGCCGGTGCAGGTCAGATCGAGGTCATTGAGTCTGCAGAAGGTCGTGAGGTCAGGCGTCGAGAAAGTAGGCTTGGCCACGTCGAGGTCTTTCGGATGGACGGTGTGAGAACTTCCATCATCGGAAGACCTCGACGCCTATCTGAGCAGCGACTCGCCGTGTCTGAAAATCCCTGACCCACACTCTCGATTACGAAGAGCCTCTGTGGATCATCGCACTGTCCGTGTTCCTGGTGGGCTCGGTTCTGTCCAGTCTCGCCTGGAGTGCCGGCAGTCTCATCGCCTTCCGCGTGATCCAGGGCTTGGGCGGGGGAATCATGCTGCCGCTCATGGCCACCATCGTCATGCAGGCGGCACACGGGAGGAACATCGGGAAGGTCATGTCTGTGGTGAGCCTTCCGGCGGTTCTCGGCCCGATCCTCGGGCCCGTCGTCGGCGGCGCGATTCTCCAGCACCTGCATTGGTCGTGGATGTTCTGGGTGAATGTGCCCTTCTGCGTCATCGGGATCGCGCTCGCGATCATCATCCTGCCCAGAGACCAGCCGTTCCGACGTGTCCCCTTCGACGGCCTCGGCTTCGTTCTGCTGGCTCCAGGGCTCGCCGGGCTCCTGTGGGCGCTGTCGAATTCCGGCGAGCCCGGTGGCTTCGCCAGAGTCGATGTTCTCCTTCCCCTGATCGCCGGCGTGGTGCTCGTGGTCCTCTTCGCCGTTCACACGCTGAAAACGAAGGAGCAGCCGCTCGTCGATATCCGTCTGCTGAAGAGCCGGCCGCTGGCCTCGGCATCGCTGCTGCTCTTCCTTTCGGGTACAGCGCTCTACGGTGCCATGATCCTTCTGCCGCTGTTCATTCAGCAGGTGCACGGCTCCAGCGTGCTCGAGGCGGGAATGCTGCTCATCCCGCAGGGCATCGGCACTCTGGCCAGCCGGTCGATCGCCGGCCGCCTCTCGGACGCGATGGGTCCGCGCTGGCTCGTCGTCATCGGCTTCGTCATCGTCGTACTCGGAACACTGCCGTTCGCCTTCGTCGGCACCGGCACGAGTCGATGGCTGATCATGCTCTCACTCCTCGTCCGCGGAGCCGGTCTCGGCGTGGTCACCGTTCCGCTCATGGCATTGGGATTCCGCGGACTCGACCGCGCCCAGATGCCCGATGCCAGCATCATCACCAGAATCGCCAGTCAGCTCGGCGGAGCCTTCGGGGCTGGACTGCTCGCGGTTGTCCTTGCCGCTTCCACCCACGGCGCCTCGACAATCGGCGAGCTCGCGCTCGGCTTTGATCAGGCGTTCTGGTGGGCAACGGGGCTCGCCGCGCTCGGCGCGGTGCTGTCCGTGTCGCTGCCGCGGAGGAATCCCGAAGAAGCCGAGTGACTCCACTCCTGCTTCGAGTCACTGTCGCCGGAGCTCACCGCGGTTTCAGCCCGGCCCGAACTGTTGAAACCACCGTGCTCCATCCGTGAAACCACGATGAAACCGCAGTGGCGAACACTGGCGGCATGAACGAAACACGCACAGCGTCCACCGGACGCGCACAGGACCGATCAACTATTCCGGCGGTGTCGATCCGAGGACTGCGCAAATCCTTCGGAGACTTCACCGCCGTTGACGGAATCGACCTCGACATCCGCCCCGGGGAGGTCTT
>NZ_CP195712.1:0-68597 GCF_051351055.1 Brevibacterium sp. FAM 27836 | reverse complement strand
GCCCCGCCTCGGCGGACGTGTCAGCGCCTGGCCAGTGGACGACGATCGGACGATGAGCCGGGGATTCCACGCGTTCTTCCGGCAGTACTACAACCTGCGCGACCTGCTCAGCCGCGCCGACCCCGGCCTCGATCGTCTTCGACCGATCCCCGACTACCCGCTCACCCGCCGAGGCGGCCCCACCGACTCCTTCGCCTCGATCCCCCGGACTCCCCCGTTCAATCTCCTCGGCTTCGTGCTCACCAGCCCCACCTTTCCCCTGCGGGGCCTGGCCCAGGTCGACCTCGCCGCAGCCGTGGATCTCATCGACGTCGACTTTCCGACATCCTTCTCCCGTTATGACGGAGAATCCGCGGCGGCGTTCCTCGATCGCCTCCGCTTCCCCGACCAGGCCCGGCACCTCGCGCTCGAGGTTTTCGCCCGCTCGTTCTTCGCCGACCCTGAGGACTTCTCCGCCGGTGAGCTCGTCGCCATGTTCCACACCTACTTCGCCGGTTCGGCCGAAGGTCTGCTCTTCGACGTTCCCGATGATGATTACGACACTGCCCTGTGGGCACCGCTGGGGCGGTATCTGCAGGATCTGGGCGTGCGGATCGAGACCCGAACAGCGGCCGAGACGATCGCCCGCTCTCCTCACGGCTGGAGCGTTGAGACCTCGGCCGGCGTCGTCGAATCCGATGCCCTCGTCCTCGCCGCCGATCCTGCCGGGACTCGGCGCCTCAGCGCCACGGCAGAGTCACAGACCGACGGTGCCGTGACCGGCCCGCACGGTGTCGGAGCCCGGGAGAACGGGATGCCGGACTGGTTCGCCCGAGTCGGCGGGCAGCGCAACGCCCCACCGTTTGCGGTGCTCAGGCTCTGGTTCGCCGAGGCGGTCTCCCCCGATCGTCCCGCGTTCCTGGGCACGAGCGGCTTCGATCTGCTCGACAACATCTCCGTGCTCGAACGCTTCGAATTCGGTGCCCGCCGGTGGGCGGAAGACCATGCAGGATCCGTGGTCGAACTCCACGCGTATGCCCTGGCCGACCTTCCGCCCGACGATGAGCTGGTGGAGCGGCTGCTGGCGGATCTGTACGAGGTCTATCCGGAGACGCGGCAGAGTGCGATCCTCCACCGCGAACTGCTCGTCGAGTCCGATTGCGGGCTCACCGACACCCGGCCCTGGAGCGACCGGCCGGGAGTCTCGACACCCCTGCCCGGCCTGGTCCTGGCCGGTGACCACATTCGGTGCGAGCTGCCCGTGGCACTCATGGAGCGCGCGGCGACCACCGGCTACCTCGCGGCCAACGAACTGCTGGGCACCTGGCGGATCGAAGGCACCCCGATCTGGTCACCGCCGCCGCAGGGTCTGCTGCGACGCGGTGCCCTCGGTCGCCTGCGGGACATGAAAGGAAGCGGTCGATGAGCGAAGGCCCTGAACCCCTCACCCTTGTCTGGTTCCGGGACGATCTGCGCGTTGACGATCACGAAGCTCTGACAGCGGCATGCGCCGACGGGCAGGTGATCGGCATCTGGATCAGAGAGCGCCGCGATGACAACGGACTGGGGCCCCGTCCGCTGGGTGGGGCCGCACGCTGGTGGGCGCACGAGTCCCTGCGCGTCCTTGAAGCCGAGCTCGCACAGCTCGGGATCCCGCTGCTCTTCGCCGCAGGCTCCGCGGCCGACATCATCCCTCAGGTCGCCGCGGACCTGGAGGTCGATGCCGTCCGCTGGTCACGCCGCTATGCGCCCGCCTCCCGCCGCCTCGACGCGCAGATCAAAGCGCAGCTCAACGAAGCCGGGTGCGCGGCGCACTCCCATTCCGGTGCGCTGCTCGTCGAACCGTGGACTGTCAGTCCGCAGGGAGGCGACTTCTACAAGGTCTTCACCCCCTTCTTCACGGCCGTGCGCGATCGCACGGTCGGAGACGTTCTCCCACCGCCTCGACAGCAGAAGGCTCTGCCCGAGGCTCGGCTGAGATCGGTGGGCGCGCACCCCTGGGCGAGCGACCTCGACGGCCTCGGCCTCCTCGACGGAACCGGTACGGGCTCCGGAGACTTCGCCTCGGCCCGGACTCCGCAATGGTGGGCGACGACCGTGGCCGAGCATTGGTCGCCGGGGTGTCGGGAAGCAGCCCGACGACTTCGCAGTCTGAGCGAGGGCATCGACGACTACGCCGAAGCTCATGATGTCCCTGCCGATCCCGACAGCACCTCGGGTCTGTCACCGCGACTGCGTTTCGGCGAACTCTCTCCGCGACAGCTGCTGAGATCGGCCTGGGATGTGCCGGAGGTGAGCGAGGACGACAGGCACGCGTGGATCAGGCAGCTCTATTGGCGTGAGTTCTCCTGGCACTTGGCCTACCACCTGCCGCGCGTCGAGACCGAGCCGATGCGGCCGGGGTTCGCGCACTTCCCCTATGAGGATGACCCCGAGGCGCTGGGGCATTGGCAGGACGGCACGACTGGGATAGCGCTCGTCGATGCCGGCATGGCTCAGCTGTGGCAGACCGGGTGGATGCACAATCGGGTGCGGATGGTCGCAGCGAGCTTTCTCACGAAGAATCTGCTCATCCACTGGTGGCACGGAGAACAGTGGTTCTGGGACACCCTCGTCGACGCCGATGAAGCCAACAATCCGGTGTCGTGGCAATGGGTGGCCGGGTGCGGAGCCGATGCGGCCCCGTATTTCCGGATCTTCAACCCCGAACGTCAGTGCGAGCGCTTCGATCCGGATCGAGAATACGTCGACAGGTGGTTGGGCCGCGGACCGGGCGGCCTCACCCAGGCAGAACGTTCAGGCGGGGATGACGAGCCGATCGTCGATCTCAGAACCTCGCGTCAGGCCGCGCTGGCTGCTTATGACCGGATGAAGAACGAGTCGGCCGGCTCCAATTGGTGAACAGCCGCAGCAGATATTCGGCCGGCCCGTAGCGGTGCGACCGCAGCCACCAGGCACTCACGGCAGCCTGGACCGCAAAGATCACAACGGCCAGCACGAGGAGCACCGGCGGTGAGGCTCGGCCGGCCAGACCGATGCCGATCCCGGAGAACAGGATGAGCCCTGCCACCGACTGGCCGAGATAGTTCGTCAAGGCGATGCGCCCGACCGGTTCGAGGACTCTGCGCAGCCGGCCGCCCCACGGAACGTGCAGGAGTCGAACGAGTGTTGCCACGTATGCGGCGCTGAGGAACGGGGCCGTCACGACGCTCACCGCAGTGGCCCAGGTGTTGGTGTCGCCTCCGAGCCACGCGAAAAGCACTCCACCGGGCAGACCCACCGCGAAGCCGATCACCTGGATCCGCCGCAGGAGACTCGACTTCTCCCCCAGGTTCGAGAACAGCCGGCGCCGTGCGGCGATCATTCCGATGAGGAACATCGCCAGAGCGGTTGGCCCCTGCAGGGACGCTGCCTGAATGACCAGCAGGTCCAGCCCGGCCAGATGGTGGCCGAGGATGTCGATCGGGCCCCCGAGCATGGTCTGGGTCTGCGCAGCGGCTTGAGAGAGTGCCTCGTCATGGCTGGGCATGAACATCGAGCGGTCGAGGAACGCGGCACTGATGACGAGCGACAGCGTCACAAACGCGTAGATGATCCCACTCGTCAGCAGCGCCGTCCGATCACGGACGTGATGCATCCCCAGGAGCACCAGGCAGATCACCGCATACGTGGTGAGGACGTCTCCGCTGTAGAGCAGCACGATGTGCCCTGCGCCGAGGATGAAGAGCCCCAATGACCGACGCAGCATCCGCGGCACGAACGCAGCACCCGCCCTGCCCGCGGCGTCCATCTGCAGCACGAAGCTGTAGCCGAAGAGGAAAGAGAAGAGCAGGTAGAACTTCATCGAAAACAGCGCCGCCACAAGGAACCGGACGACAGCGTCGATCGGTGCGGAGAAGTTCGGATCATCGACGAGGTTGCCGGGATAGGCAGAAGCCATGAACGTGATGTTGACGACGAAGATCCCCAACAGGGCGAATCCCCTGAGGGCGTCCACATCATGCACTCGCCCGGCCTGCACGGGCTGCTGTGAAGCTGTTCTCTGAGTCATGAGGATGACAATATCATAGAAACTATACGTCTTAAACTATATGGCCTTGTAGAATGATATCCATGCTGGTGGAAGTGGAGGGCGCATGACCGATAACGCAGTTCCGGATTTCTTCAGACGGCTCTGGAGACTTCCGGAGGCCCCACAGCAGCGAGGACGGAAATCGACCCTCGACGTGGATACCGTCGTGAGCACCGCCGTCCGCCTCGCCGATGCCGGCGGTCTTGAGGCGGCGACGCTGCCCAAGGTCGCCCTGGAGCTGAACGTGACTGCCATGTCGTTGTACCGACACATCGGCTCCAAGCACGAACTGCTCCAGCTCATGATGGATGCGGCCAGCCGACCGCCCGACCCAGGCTCGGCCGAGGGCGATTGGCGCGAGGGGCTGCGAACATGGGCACGCGATCTGTGGACGCTGTATCAGGAACGCCCCTGGCTCCCCCGAGTTCCGATCTACCGCGCCCCCTCGGGGCCGAACCAGGTCGCCTGGCTCGAACAGGGCCTCGCAGAGCTCTCCCCCACGGCACTGACCGCGAAAGAGAGACTCTCGGCACTCACCCTGCTCAGCGGCTTCGTCCGCCAATCAGCTCTGCTTCAGACAGAGCTCGAAGAAGGGCGAGAAGACGGACAGGCGAAATCTGAGAGCGAACGCGAGTACGGCACGGCTCTTGCCCAGGTCATCTCCCCAGAGAGGTTTCCGCACCTCGCCGAGGTGCTGTCTGCCGAGGCATTCGGCAGCGAGGACACTGACAGCAGCGAAAACGAACAGGACACCGACTTCTCCGATGGCCTCGAGCTCATCCTCGACGGCCTCTCAGCGCAGATCACGGCGGCAGCACCCGAGTGACCCGGGCCGGGAAGGCGTCGACATCCGGCTGAGTCGGCTACTTCACTCTGGCGCCGTCCTCACCGGCCGCCTCGGCGGCGATGTTCTTCACCATGGCGGGAAAGATGAACCGATGGAAGGGGGCGACGAGGGCCCAATAGATGTGACCCCGCGCTCCGGTGGGAATGAAGGTCGCCTTCTGGTGATATTCACAGCCCTCGGCCGACTCCGTCAGTGTGAATTCGAGCCAGGCGTGACCGGAGACCTTCATCTCGGCACGCAGCAGCAGGCGAGAATTCCGCTCCAGCCCTTCGACCCTCCACCAGTCGACGGGGTCGCCGATGCGCAGCGTGTCGGGCACCCGCCGGCCCCGATTGAGGCCGGCGCCCCCGACGGCTTTGTCCCACACTCCGCGAACCTTCCAGGCCCAGGGCCAGGAATACCATCCGTTGGGCCCGCCGATGCCCTCGATCACGGGCCATACCTCGGCGGCCGTCACACCGGGGATCACCGTCGACCGTTCATCGGTGAAGACGCGCCGGCCCGCCCACTCCGGGTCGTTGGGCAGCGGTTGGGCCGCCTCGTCGAGCTCTCCGGCATCGGCGACCCAATTCGTGTCCACTGCACCTTCGACTTCGCGACGCAGTGCGAGTCGGACGGCGTCGTCGAACCCGATGAGCCCGGTCTCCGGCGGAGGAATGACGTCGTCGACCTCGTGCGATGAGGCCACCGCGTCCTCCTGCAATGACTGGACGAGCGGAAGTGTGAGGCTGAACGGCAGCGGAGTGACCAGACCGACCCAGATGCCCGACAGGGTCGGGGCGGGGAGAGGCAGCGCGATCACATGGCGCGGTTTCAGCCCCGCCACCTTCGCGAAGGTCCGCATCACTTCGGCATAGGTGAGAATCTGGCGCGACCCGATATCGAAGGACCGGTTGACCGGTTCGTCCACGTCGGCTGCGGAGACCAGATAGTGGAGGGCATCGCGCACCGACAGCGGCTCGACGCGGTTGGCCACCCAATCCGGTGCCGGCATCCATCTGAGGGTCAGCGCGAGATGGCGGATCATCTCGAACGAGGCGGAGCCGGAGCCGATGATGATTCCGGCGTTGAAGACGATTGCGTCGACTTCGGAGTCGAGCAGGATACGACCGACGTTCGCCCGCGATCGCATGTGCTTCGACAGCTCTCGCTCCTCCGGGTGGAGTCCTCCGAGGTAGACGATGCGACGCACGCCGGCGGACGCGGCTGCACGGACGAAGCGCTTGGCTGCGTCGGCTTCGTGTGCCTCGAAATCCCCACCGGAGCCCATGGAGTGCACAAGATAATAGGCGGTGTCGATGCCGTTGAGGCTCTCACTCAGACCGCGACCGGTGTCGAGGTCGACAGTTCTCACGTCGACCTCACCGGCCCAGGGAACCTGCTCGAGCTTCGCCGGTCGTCGCACCCCGACCCGGACCTCGTGGCCGGCCTGCAGCAGACGGGGTGCCAGCCGACCGCCGATGTATCCGGTCGCCCCGAGCACGAGAACACGGCGCGGAGTGCGGCTCTTCCGGATGACCTCGCCGTCGGGCGCCTTCGAGCGCTTCGGTGTCGAACGGTTCGCTGTCGGTCGGTTCATCAGGGGGTCCTTCCGGCCTGCCGAGATCGGCTGTCACCGACCAACTCTACACAGTTTATTAACTATCGGGATACAATCTACGCCTGGATACCGAAAGGTGGGGCGTGGTCATGAAAAGGTCCGTCCGAGCGAAGTGTTCGAACGGACCTATCCCCCCTAGACCATTGGGCTCAGTGCGCACGCCACGAAGGCGTCGAGCACCGGTTCAGTCTGCCAGGGCGGAGGCGACGTCATATCGGAGGATTGCGGCAATGCCGTCGGCCATCGGATCATGACTGAGTCCGATCTCCGCCGAGGACTGAATCGCGTCGGCGATGATTCCCGCTTCCCCTTCTGCCGCATCGGCGTCATCGATCAGCAGAGTCGCCACCGCTCCGCGCGCGACTGCCTTCTCGACTTCGGCTCGCCCTTCGACCGCACGGTCATGAGCCTTGCTCTCGGACAGCCGTTCGGAGTTCTCAGCCTCGCGCTCCTCGGCGAGCTTGGTCACGAGCGTTCGCACCGCCACATCGATCGCTTCTTCGGCACCCTCATCATCGTCGCCGCCCTCCGAGATCTCGTGCAGCAGCTCCTCGGACCGGACCGAGAGTTCGGATTTCACGGCCGTCCTGCCCTGCACTTCTCCCGCCAGCACGACGACATCGGGCGCATTCTCCGTGACGAGCCGATCGACGAAGTCGGACACGCTGCGTGCGTTCGCTTTGATGATCTCGTCGACACGGCGCCGGATCTGGTTGTGTGAGTACGCGCCCCGGCGGGGTTTGTTGATGTCCTCGTCGTTGTCGCTGGTCACGTGGACACCATCGGTCTCGCGGCGTTCGCGATCCGGGGTCACGCTGAGCTCGCGGACGGTCGCTCCGTCCTGTCCGGCAATGACGAGAACGACATCGAACTGTCGGCACTCCTGGCGAAGGTAGGCTCCGAGCTCGGGCACGTCTCCGTAGTGCGCTGCGTCGCCCTCTCCCAGTGCCGCGTCCCAATGCTCGTCGAGCAGGATTCCCTGTGGGTTCGCCACGATGGTCCGACCGTCTGTGTGCACCTCGGTGGGCTCGTCGACGAGGGTGATCGCATCGATGGATTCGAGGAGTGGCTCCCCTGCCCCGGCAGAGGTCAGCCGCTCTCTCAGCTCCGACCAGCGCAGGCGGATCTGCGTGTCGGCGTCGGCTGAGGGAGCACGGCCCTCGAGGTAGACGGTGGCATAGGGGCCACCCTGTTCGTAGACCTTGCGCAGCTGACTGCTGTTCATCGCTCTTTCCTCCTCAACATCGGTGGAACCGCCCGCGAAACCTCTCATGGGTCCCGCCACGCTGTGAGCGGTCTTCCCAGCCTCGCATCGTCAACTCACATCTGTAAACGGTCTTGACAAACCGACGAGACCTCCGACGATGCGGATGCCGACGAGGATGCAGGCTCCGACGCTGACTAGAACTTCGGCACGTCGGCGATCAGCGCCCGCGTGTACTCATGCGTTGGGTTCTCGAGCACCTGTACCGTCGGCCCGTAGTCGACGATCTTGCCCTTATTGAGCACCGCGAGGTTGTCGGCGATGTGCCTCGACAGCGCGATGTTGTGGGTGACGAAGAGCATCGCCAGCTGCCGCTCTTCCCGCAGGGTCCGCAACAGTGCGACGATCGACGCCTGCACGCTGACATCGAGTGCCGAGGTGATCTCATCACAGACCATCACCGACGGTGCGTTGACCAGGGCACGGGCGATGGCGGCCCGCTGACGCTCACCGCCGGAGAGGTCACCGGGACGACGGTGGTAGAACGACCGGCCCAACCGCACCGAATCGAGTGCTTCCTCGACGACGGCCTTCCGACTCGCCGCGGTGCCCTCACCGCTCATCTCCAACGGCACCGTCAGCGACTGCCCGATCGAGCGCCGCGGGTTGAGCGAGGAGAACGGCGACTGGAAAACGTACTGGATGCCCACACGCTGCTCGTTCGAGCGTTTGCGCGTCGACCGTTCCAGCTCCGTGCCTCGCAGCTTCACCGACCCCGTGTAGTCGTCGTTGAGCCCGGCCACGCACTGTGACAGCGTGGTCTTGCCCGACCCGGATTCGCCGAGCAGCATCGTGCACTCCCCCGGCTCCAGCGTCAGGTTGATCCCGTTGAGGATCTGCGCCTTCCCGTAGGCGAGCGCGATGTCCCTGACCTCGAGCAGGGGTGCTGTCGCCGAGGCGGCCCCACCGCCCGATTCGGATCCCTCCGAATCCGTGCCCCCGGGGCTGGGCTTCTCCCCCGTTGAGACGAGAATGTGCGTCTGGTCATCGTCCTCGGACGGGTTCTTCGCCTCGGCGGCACCGTCGCCGATGGTCTTCCGACCGTCGAGGTCGGGCACCGCGGACATGAGCATCTGCGTGTACTCATGCTGTGGGTGATCGAGGACCGCGGACACGGGCCCTTCTTCGACGAGGTCGCCGCGCAGCATCACGGCCACCCGGTCGGAGATGTCCTTGATGACCGCGAGGTCGTGGGTGATGTAGAGACCGGCGACATTGTTCGCCACCGTCATCTGTCGAATCGTGTCGAGGACGACCGACTGCGTGGACACGTCGAGGCCGGTGGTCGGCTCGTCGAGGATGAGCACATCGGGATACATGGCGAAGGCCATGGCGATGCCGATCCGCTGCTGCTGACCGCCGGAGAGTTGGTGCGGCCACCTCTTCTGGTACGCCTTGTCGCCGGGCAGCCCGACGTCGACGAGCACCTCGGCGACGCGGTCGGTTCTCTCACGATCCGAGGACCCGAAGCCGTGGATGTCGAGGACCTCGCGGATCTGCTCGCCCACCCGCATCGCCGGGTTGAGTGAGAGTGCCGGGTCCTGGGGGATGTAGGCGATCCGGGATCCGCGCAGATCACGCACGGCCACCTCGCTGAGGTCGAGGACCTCTACAGCGGTGGCGTCACCGCGCGGCCAGATGCTCACGGACCCGGACCCGAATTTCAGTCCCTCACGGAAGTGGCCCATGCAGGCGAGCCCGGCCGTGGTCTTACCGGATCCGGACTCGCCGACGAGGCCGAGGATCTCACCTCGGGACAGGGCGAAGTCGACGCCGTGGAGGATCTCATCGCCGGCGTTCGTGACCACCTTGAGGTCGGTCACCCGCAGGACGATCTTCTCGTTCGGTTCGTTCGCATCGTCGTGGCGAACGGTCTGTGTCTTCGGGCTCATCATGCCTCCACGGATGTCGATGCGGTGGCTCGGGCGAAGGAGTCCGCGAGCAGGTTGGTGCCGATGGTCAGCAGAGCGATCGCGATGACCGGCAGCAGCACACCCCAGGGTTGGATGGACAGGGCGATCCGGTTCTCGTTGATCATCAGCCCCCAGTCGGCGGCCGGCGGCTGCAGGCCGAGTCCGAGGAACGACAGGGAGGCGATATAGCCGATCGAATAGGTCAGGCGCAGCCCGGCCTCAACGCTCAAGGGCCCGGTGATGTTGGGCAGCAGCTCACGGATGAGCACCTTCCACCGGGGCATCGCATACATCTCCGCGGCCTTGATGTAGTCCTCGGTGATGACGCCCAGGGTCGCGGACCTCGCCACACGGGCGATGCGCGGGGCGTGGGTGAGACCGATGACGGTCACGAGCACCCAACCCTGCGGACCGAGCACCGTGATCGCCAAGAGGGCGAACACGAGCTGCGGGATGGCGAGGATGACATCGTTGAGACGCATGATCACGGCATCGAACCTGCCACCGACATAGGCGGCGAGCATGCCGATGATCGCACCGACGACCATGCCGAGGACGGTGGCGAGGACTCCGTAGACGATGAGGGTCAGACCGCCGGCGAGGAAGCGTGAGAGCACATCACGGCCGAGGTTGTCCGAACCGAACAGACCGTAGGGGCTGAAGGGCTTCGTAACGAACTCGGTGGCGGTGTTGCCCGTCGCCCAGGGCAGCAGCAGCGGCCCGCACAGGCTGAGGACGACGATGACGAGGGTGATCGTCAGGCCGATCTTGCCCTGCTTCTGCGCCAGCACGCGTTTGTAGAAGGGGACGTAGGTAGTCTGGGATTCCTTGGGAACCTCGGCGGCGTCGGCGGCCGCGGACTTGAGGTCGTCGAGACTGTTCGCATCGGTGCTCATGCTGCGCTCCTCAGTTTCGGGTTGGTGAGGATGCCGACGACATCGGCCGCCAGGTTCACCACGACGTAGACGGCGGCGACGAGCATGGAGATCGCCTGGACGACCTGCACGTCTCGGTAGGTCACGCCGTCGATGAGTGCTTGGCCGAGCCCCGGGTAGCGGAAGAGGAACTCGACGACGACCACGCCGCCGGCCAGCCAGGCCAGCTGGATCGCCACGACCTGGGCGACGGGACCCAGCGCGTGGGGCACGGCGTGGCGCAGGATCACCCGCTTCTCCGGGACGCCTTTGAGCCGGGCCATCTCGACGAAACCGGAGTCGAGGACCTCGATCATCGTCGCCCGCATCATCCGCACGATGTAGGGGGTGACGACGAGGATGAGCGTCACCGTCGGCAGGATGAGCTGCTCGGGGCGGTTCCACACCGGTTCTCCCGGCGGGGCCAGGGTCACGGCCGGCAGGATCTGGAACACCGAGGTGGCGAAGATCGCGATGAGGCCGATGCCGATGACGAACTCGGGCATGGCGGCGAATACGAGGGAGGCACCGGTCATCGCCTGGTCGCGGCGACCGCCGCGGTGCAGGGCCTGGTAGACGCCGAGTCCGATGCCCAACGGCACGGAGACGATCGCGGCCAGCCCCATGAGGACGAAGGACGCCCAGACCCGATCGCCGAGCAGCGCGGAGACCGATCCGCCGGTCGCCGAGGAGGTTCCGAAGTCTCCGACGAAGAGTCCGCCCAGCCAGTGGAAGTACCTCAGCCATGCGGGATCGTTGAGTCCCAGCTGTTCGTTGAGTGCTGCGATGCGCTCGGGGGTGGCCTGCTGGCCGAGGATGGCTCGGGCCGCGTCGCCGGGCAGCAGCAGGGTCGCGCCGAAGACGAGCAGGGAGACTGCGATGAGAATGAAAGCGGAGAAGAGAAGCCGCTTGCCGATCACTTTTCCGAACATGTCACACCTCTCCGATCCACACGCGGTCGAATCTCCAACCGCTCAGGGGCCGTCCCGTCGAGTTGGGGACGAGTCCTCCCACGTACTTCTGGAAGGCGTCGACCTGGTTGGCGAAGCCCCACACGATGTACCCGCCTTCGTCGTAGAGCATCTTCTGCAGTTCGTGTTCGTAGTCTCGCCGCTCCCCGGCATCGGGGATGGCGCGGGCTTTGTCGAAGACCTTGTTGAACTTCGCATCGTCCCAGTGGGTTTCATTGAACGGGGACTCGCTCAGGGCGCAGGAGATGACCTGCGGCATGAAGTCGCGGGTGTACCAGAAGTCCTGAGCGAAGTCCCATTTGAGGTATTCGTCGCCGAAGAAGGTCGTCGCATCGACCTTGCGGATCTTCACGGTGATGCCGGCGTCTGCGGCCTGTTGGGCGAAGACCTGCGCGGCCTCGACCGCTCCGGATTGGATGGGGGCGGTGACGAGCTCGACCTCGAGCCCGTCGGGATAGCCCGCCTCGGCGAGGAGCTTCTTCGCTTTGTCGATGTCTCGTTTGCGCTGCGGGAACTTCGGGTAGTTCTCACTCAGCGGGCCGAACATGTCGTTGCCGATGGTTCCGTAGCCGGAGAGCACCTGTTCGATCATCTGCGGGCGATCGACGACGAGGCGGAAGGCCTGTCGGACCTTGACATCGTCGAAGGGCTTCTTGTCCACCCGCATGGTGAAGGGCAGCCACATGCCGGTCTTCGAGTTGAGGATGGACATGCGCTCATCGGCACCGATGACTTCGACGAGGGCCAGCGGGATGCCGGCGATCGCGTCGACCTGGGTCGATAGGAGGGCGTTGATGAGTGCGTCGTCATCGTTGAAGTTCAGCAGCTCAACCTCGTCGAGGTACGTCTTGTCGTAGTCGAAGTAATACTCGTTGGGGACAAGCACCGTCGATTGGGCGGCGGTGAACGATTTGAGTTTGAACGGCCCGGAGCACACCGGGTTCTCCGGGTCGTAGTCGACGGGGACGATGCCGGCGGTGTATTCGGCCACGGCATCATTGAACAGGCCGTTGGGTTCGCTCAGGCGGAACTCCAGCGTCCGCTCCCCCGTGGGCACCACCTTGTCGAGCATCGTGAAGTTCGCCGCCGCGGTCTTCGGGTCGTCCGGATCGGTGATCCTCTTGAAGCTGAAGACGACATCCTCGGGGGTGATCGGCTTGCCGTCGGAGAACTTGATGCCCTCCTTGAGTGTGCACGTCCACACGGTGGAGTCGTCGTTGGCCTCGAACGACTCGGCCAGCAGCGGCACGACCTGGGAGTCGTCGTCCCAGCCGTAGAGGGCGTTGTAGAGGTTGACGGATCGGCAGACGTCGCCGTTGTTGACGGGGATGTGCGCGTCGATGGTGTCGGCGGAGTTGCCGCCGGTGATCCCCACTCTCAGGGTGCCGCCTTTGACGGGCTTGCCGGCATCCGCAGCGCCGACAGTTCCGCCGCCACAGGCGCTCAGTCCGGCGAGCGCGGACACAGCGAGTCCGGCTCCCAGCGCTTGTCTTCGGTTCGGTGTATTCATGTGCCTTCTTCCTAGGACGTCGGTTCGGGTCGGCCGGCCGTGGCGACCCGCTCTGACTGCGGGTTTCGGGTGTCGTCGGTGGCTGCGGCGTTGCGGGCAGCCCCATCGGAGGCGGTGTCGGTGAGGATATGGGCGGAGAGGTAGTGTTCGAGCATCATCAGGGCCTCATCGTCGGTGATGGGCATATGTTCGGTACTGCGGGCTACGCCGAGTCCGTCGATGAAGATCGACAGCGACTTGACCATGAGCGACGTGTCGCCGGTGCGGATCACTCCTGAGCGCTGTCCGCTGTCGATGACGGTGGTGATCATGTCCAACCACTCGCCGTAGACGGCGGTGAGGTTCGCACGAGCGTTCTCATCGGTGACGGCACGAGCCCAACATTGGAGCCAGATCGACCACACCCGTCGGATCTTCGCGTCGACTCCGGCGTGGAGGCGGGCGAAATGACGGAGCACGGCAAGCGGGTCGGCGCCGTCGTTGAGCTGGCGGGTTTCGGCGATGATGTCCAGGGAGTAGCGCAGGGCCGCCTGCAGCAGTTGGTCTTTCGTCCGGAAGTGGTAGTTCACCGCCGAGGTGGTCAGGCCCGCTGTGCGGGCGACGTCCTCGGTGCGGACTTTGTCGATGCCGAGGTCGGCGTAGAGTTCCCAGGCCGCGGCGATGATCCTCACCCGGTTGCGTGTGCCTTTGGACATCCATTCCTGAGTGGGGTCGACTGCGGGTGTGTGGCCATTGTCGGTCTGCCCGGGGACCGTCGGGATATCTGTGCCATCGGTTGATGCTTCGATGGGAGCCGATCCGATGTGAACGTTCCCGGGGGCGGTTGGGGTCCTCCCTCGTCGAGGCGGCCCCGCCGTTCTCCCGGTTGTGATCCAATCGGTGCTGACCTCGGTGAGTTCGGCGATGCGTGAGATCTCTTCGACCCGAAACTTCCGTGTTCCGGCCAGGGATTTCGAGAGTTTGCTGGCGTCGAGCCCGATCCTTCGGGCGACTTCGCTGTGGTTGATTCCCGCGTTTTTGATGGCGTCGCGGACACGGGCGACCAGAGACGTCTGCGTGCTGCCAGCACCTTTGCTTTCCGTAACCACCCGTACAGTCTGCACAAGAGTTGCGATTTTGGCAAGAAAAACTTGAGTATTGATAGGTTTCCGTTACCGCTCGACACTGCTCGTTCGGCCAGCAGACCCGGCCTCCCGACTCGGCCGGTTCACAAGACCAGTCAGATATACTCGGGAGGATTCGACCGGCGAAAGGATCTCTCCTGATGGCAAGCAACAATTCTCTTCTTCACGGGGCATTGCCCGACGCGAAACTCGTCGATGAAGCAGAGACGGATGCCTTCTGGTCGAAACCTCTTGGCAAGAATGCGAAGGCCGAATCAGTACGCAATCAGTACATTCGAGATAGCGCCGCCAATCCCGTCAATAAGACGGTCATCTTCTATGAAACGATGTCCGGCGCACGGATGGGAGACAACCCATACGGAATCTTTCAGCACCTGCGCTCGCACCCAGAGTACGGCGAATTCCTACATGTATGGTCAGTCGACTCTCTGACAGCGATTCCCGAGCAGTACCGGAATACCCCTGACGTCGTCTTCGCTCGACAGAACACTCGCTCCTACACTTATTTCCTCGCCATTGCTGGTTATATTGTCTGCAACGCGAATCTCCCGGGATTCTTCACGCGTCGTCCGGCCCAGAAATACATGAATACTTGGCACGGCATCCCGTACAAAGCCCTGGGTAGAAGCACGCCGAAGGCAAAGTTCGGAGCCCCAGCCAGCACCGCTACTTTCACAAAAGCAACTCACGTCCTCACCCCGTGCGAGTTCACGACGGAGAAGACGATTTCGGCGTATTCGATGTCAGGAGTGTCGAACGCCGTTATCGCGGAACTCGGCTACCCCCGAGTCGACCGAACCATATCTCCAAGCCCGGGCACTCGCGAGGAGATACGCAACACTCTGGGCTTACAACCAGCTCAAACACCCAGTGACCATAGACCAGTTGTGCTTTACGCGCCTACTTGGCGCTCTGAAAGCGGTAAAGACGTCGTCGATAGCGACCAACTCATAGCCGACCTTCGGACGCTTGCCGAGCTAGACGTTCAACTCATGTATCGGGGACATCACCGTATGGACCGCATGATCAAAGATGCCTCAGTCGGTGACGAAATAGGCGACATCATCATTCCTCCGCATGACATCAGCTCCAATGATCTCCTCACCGTTGTCGACATTCTCGTCACGGATTTCTCGAGCATCTTCTTCGACTTTTTACCTACGGGCCTGCCGGTAGTGCATTATCTTTATGACCTCGACGATTATGCCAAAAATCGCGGTATCAACCTGGAGACCAAGGAATTGCCCGGTGCTGTCGCATTGACCCGCAGTCAGCTTGCGGAGGCAGTAACCACTGCTGCATCGGAACTGAAGGACTTCGACACTTACGCCAATGCAATCGCCAATCCCGTACAAGGCGACAGCTACAGGAAAGCGCGAGCGCGATTCTGCCCGTCCGAAGACGGGCTTTCTTCGAAGCGAGCGGCCGACTTCCTGATCAAAGACGAAGCAAACGACCGTCCCACTCGCACGGCGCGTGACGGTCGGCAGACGGCCGCGTTCTGGGCCGGTGAACTGCTCCCTGGTCCTCGCGCAGACAACTTCCTAAGGTCGCTGCTGAAGTCAGCGGCGTCCCCCTCGGAGCAGACAGTGCTCGTAATCGACCGAAAAGCACCCATCGAGAAAACCATCCTGAGAAAAATTAAACAATTCGGGGATGCGCTATCAACTTACTCTTACGAGACCGAACCACCTCTGATCCTGCCGGAGGAACTGGACTCCTACAACGAATTCGCAAGTGGATATTATCTTGACTTCGACAAAACGCAGCTGCGAGTGGAGAAGGACAACACCGTCAAGCAGATTTTCCAACGGGAATACCGCCGCCGCCTGGACAATGCCCACTTTGACCGAGTGTTCCTCGCCGCTGACCTGTCGATCGACGAACTAGCGATTGCCTCGATGGCCGGCCAACACACAACAACAACGGCAGATAAATGGACACCTCCAGCGGATGCCAAGATTGCCCTTCCTACCATGGCACACGCTGTGGACCGAATCACCGATCGGCTGCTACCAGAGGGGACCCAACGTCGAACGGTTGCCGCTCGCTCCTATCGCAAGCTGCGCTCAATAATCGGACGGAATCAACGCTGACCAGACAATCTTTTCACTGATCACAATCCAGAACCTCCGTTTAATTCCGTCACTAAAATCGAGGACTAATGGATGATTTAGAAACCGTGCATTTCATACCGGAGCATCACTACTTAATTCGGCCGAGCCTTAGCAACCAAGCTGGCGGAGGAATGCAGGCAATGCTGAGGCGCGCGAAGGCGTTCGCAGTGCACTATGAGATGCCAATAGATCTTCTTACGTATACGTTCCAACCAGGCATGGTCGCGATCGAAAAACGCCTGCGGGAATCTGGACGACTGGCAACGCAAATCCGAGTTACGAACA
The DNA here is from genome assembly GCF_051351055.1 of Brevibacterium sp. FAM 27836. Taxonomy (NCBI): domain Bacteria; kingdom Bacillati; phylum Actinomycetota; class Actinomycetes; order Micrococcales; family Brevibacteriaceae; genus Brevibacterium; species Brevibacterium sp. FAM 27836. The sequence goes on along the minus strand of NZ_CP195712.1, from coordinate 52,001 downwards.
TGTGGGAAATTCTGTCGGATGCAGTACGTACACCACCAGCGGATCTGTTCCCTGACTGGGAACGCAAAAAGCCACTCCGTCAACGTCAGACGGACTCAGAGGAAGTGAGCGTGATGGATAGTGGGTTACGCCGGATAAAGCGATTCCGTCCTGGCACTTCCACAATCGAGGCGGTCGACTACCTACGTGAAGACGGCACAAGATTCGTCAGTGACGTCAAGAAGTCGGGCCCGAAGTCTCGCCGAAAGATAGCACTTTTAGGACCTAATCAAGAAATTCTCAAAACCTGGCAAACCATGCCAGACATGTTCGCATGGCTGCTGGTGAAAGTGCTCGGGAGGGGACGCTCCGCAATAGTTGTCGACAGCCCTGTCATTGCAAATTCAATATCCAAACTCGGATACATTTCCCCGAAGAGTGCTTTAATAAAATACTTTCACAGCAATCACGCAGAATCCGTCGACGACGTCGGGTTCGGGGTGCTGTCGCAACGACACGTGGAGTCGCTGGAACGAGCTGACGTATTCGATGCCAACGTCTTCCCATCGCAGAGCCTTGCAGATGCCGCGGCAGAATTAATCGGTGATTCAAGCAATTTTTGGACTATCGGTAATATCGTCGACCCGGCAGAAGGAACTCCCGAAGACGACGAACATCGCATCACTTCCGGCATTGTGGTCAGTCGAATCGTTAAAGAGAAGAATATTGACCACGCCATCAGCGCAATCCAATTGGCCAACGCAAACGCTGAGTCAGAGGATACAACGGTTTTATCGGTATTTGGAACCGGTTCTGACTTGAATCGACTACAGCAACGGGTTGCAGACCTGGGGATAGGCGACCAAATATTGTTCCCAGGGTACACCGATAGCGTCTACCAGGAATTCAAAAGCGCCTCCTTCTCCATCCTGCCGACCAGGCAGGAAGCGTTCGGCCTATCAATCGTCGAAAGCATGGCATGCGGCTGCATACCGATTGTTTATGACGTCCCGTACGGTCCTGGTTCGATCATCTCTCATGGAATCGATGGCTATCTGGTTCCTTATGGCGACATCCGCGGGATCGCCCGGTACGTGGAGCGACTGCGGACGATGGACCGTGCTGAACTGAGCGTGATGCGAACCGCTGCGCGGGAACGTGCTGCTGAGTTTGAGGGGCCGAGCATTGCCGCCCAGTGGGCCAAGGCAATCGATGCGATATGGCAACACAAGACCGAACATCGTCGTGCTGTCCTGTCTACACATCACATCGAACTGACCGAAGCTCTCCTCGCGGAGCCTTTATCTGGCCCATCCTGGAATGGACGATCGACCATCGACATCCGATTCACTTCAGATTCCCGACTCCGGAAACAGGATATAGAAGCCACACAAGCCTTTATGTCTTTTCGTGGCAGGAACAGTAATTTGCGCTTACGCGTTCCCGGAACGCTTCGCGTCGACAGGCGGGGAGTGTTTCGCCGTCGGTCAACAATCGTGGCGCGCTTCCAGATACCTTTGGAACTCTTGGAACGCGTACCACCGCAGACAATCGATACGTTCACGAGAATGAACGATGGAACATCGGTGCGTGAATATCGAATTCCAGCAAGCAACATCGATTTTGCCGGGTTGCGATTGCCGTCAGGGCTAGAGGCCTATAGGACAGAGCCGGGTAATTTCAGCTTGCGCGCTGCAACAAATCATGATGACTGACCACTTTACGCCTAAACTTTCATAATACCGAACCATTCATAAAGCACAAGCTTTGTCTATAATCTATTCTCTGCTCGTCGATCTATAATACCAATATACAGACGGAGTTCGATGCTATCGACATGCGCTGTGCGGCTGACTCAGAACAAGCACAGGTTGCGATAACGACTTCTGTATGAAACAATCGACGCCTCCGTACTCACTGGCGAGTTATACGGATTGACATCTGTGTCCATTTGCTCCCGAAATGAACACATCTGTACCGGACCAGCACTAGTTGAGACTCAAAACGCGAGGAAATTTTGCGACCGATCGAAGACGACAGGAATGAAGCAGAACCTGGGTTCGGATGTGCCCCGGAGAGTGTCGGAGCAAAATCGCATGACGCTGACAACATGCCGTCGAAATGGCCGACTTCCGGATATATCGTCTACGAGGGGAATGGGGCTACCTCTCATAACTATGCGAAAGAGTTCGCTGCCAGAGGTATCCAAGGCTTCTATTCGAGCTCTGGATCTGGGAGTAGAAAGTACGTGGCTCTTCAACCGATTATGGACGAGCCAAGCGACAACCTGGTCATCAATGGTTTCTCCCACAAAGAAGGTCAGCTGGTCGGTTTCCATGTCCGCAAGAGAGTCGCCGACACCTGGATGTGGCTGACCCAAAGGAGCGGTTGGCAAGAGACATCCGAGGATATGGAGAAGGTACTCGTTCAACCGAACCAAGACATGTCCGAGTTGAACATGCCAATCGGCAACAACACCGTGCTCGAGGCTCAATGGGTATCCTCCGATGGCCATAGCGCAAACTGCGGGTCGAGAATGTTTTCGAACAGGCTCATGGCCCACGCACTCGGAGGTTTCAGGAATACAACTTACACCAATTCTCGCGCAGCTTTCGAACATTCGCTCGAGAATGAACATACATACTTTGAAGTCGACCTCTCTTACACCCTCGACGAGCGATTGATCGCGTCGAGTCCGCGGATCACAACTTCGGACACTCAGAAGCTCGAAAACATCGCTGAGATGACTTACGAAAGAGTCATGAGTTTGACCGTTTCCGGCGAACCGGTCATGGATGGGCGGCAACTGTATGAGATCGTCAGACACCATCCCCAATTCACTTTTGAAATCGATTTCCACCGAGTAGTCGGCGAGGATGCCAAGAAGCGTATTGAGTCGCTGCTAAATGATTTCCAACACGATGACGAAGCGCTCAGTAGGTTGCTCATTCAGGTTCACTCCGCGCAAATGCACAAAGATATCGACTCTGTCTACCAGTTCCAACACTACCAATACCTGCTGGGAATGAAGATGGAACGGCTCGATAGTGCAATTACCTATTGCCTAGATACCGGTATTTGCGCGCTCGCGCTTCGCTGGGGTCTTGTAACACAAAGCATCATCAAACAGATTAAGGCAGCTGGGCTCTATATTCTTGGCTACACGGTTGAGAAGGATGCTCCCCTAGCCGATGCTCTTCTCCGTTCCGGGATCGATACGATCTGCACGGATTTTGTGACCCCTGAACTCTTGCAAGAAGCTAGTGGTAGCGAGGGCCAAAAGGAATTCTACGTCTTCTATCACAGCGGTTCCCCAAACGCCGTTGCGAGCTTTTCCACGAAAGACCCCGGAAGTGATCCTCACCGGACCCTTCACAAGTTGAAGAGCGGAGCGTTTGAGATGCGCGACGACAAACGGTGGAAGAACGACGGGTTTCAACAGCTGCACCCACCTAGGTTTGCCTTGAAGGGCAAGCGTTTTGTGGGATGGCGAATGCGAGTGAGGATAGACGGCAAACCTCGTTGGTACTGCACCGACGGCACGTTCCGAAACAAGAAGGAGACGCTTACCGCCCCGGCGACAGAGCGATATCTGTTCCATGACCACGATACTTTGCCCATAATCCAGACAGTTGACGGAGCAAAAGTCGTGATGGTTGCTGCCTGGGAACCAGCTTCGCGCCTCGTCCGGCTCCTGGACAAGATGTTGCCAATAGTTCGAAGGTAGCCCCGCGACTGAACTCCCTGCAATGGTCCGCTACATAATAGTAGTGGACCGGACTACCTAAACGAACTTACAGAACACGTGGTCATCTGGTAGCTTGCGAAACGTCGCCGAAGGAAGCTGAATTTCAGCAGATGGGCAGAAAAGTAGCATAAGTACGACCTAAATCAGCGGCCCGTCTTCAAATGAACGTATCGTTCTTGAAACCCCCTCGGCAAGACTGTTAGTTGGTTTCCAGCCCAGCCCTTCCAACTTATGAGCTGCGAGGCCCAGGGCTGCCACAGGCGAAAACGCTCCGCTGTCATCCTGATTGTCAAAGGCCAGGCTGAGTCCAGCCTCCGGTCGCGCATTAACATATATCTGTGCAAGCTCTCGAATGGTGACATTCCCATCCGGATCGGCTACGTTATAAACGGCTTCTTCGCCCAGGAGATGGGCGAAGAACAGCCCTGCGACAGCATCACCGACATATGTGTAAGTGCGCATCGCGGCACCGGCGCTCATCATTCTGATGTCTCTGCCATTGACCACGTCGGACAGAAAGTCTGCTTGAACGCGACCATCATCAAGTGCCATTCCTGGGCCGAAGATGTGGCCGAATCGAAGGCTGAGGGCCTTGATACCGAACTCTGCCGAGTAAGCAGCCAACGCGGTCTCCGCGACCCGTTTGCCTTCCGAATAGCTTGCCCTGGGAGCGAAGTGTTGGAGCTTACCCGTCGACTCTTCGGAAATGAGCCGGTCTGCATCCACGGCGCCGTATACCTCTGAGGAGGACAACAGGACGAACGACCCACCGCCGGCGGCCACCTGAGCATCCAGCAGGTTCAATGTGCCCAATGTATTTGCTTTGAGCGTCGTGACAGGAGAGCTCTTGTGCAATGACGGTCGTGCGGGTGAAGCGCCGTGGAAGACAGTATCGAACGGTTCCGCAAACTCTTGCGGATCAATCACGTCGCTCTTGAGTAGCGTGAAATCACTTCGCTCGAGAGCACTTCCGAACCGCTTTTCCGCTTTTGCGGGATTGCGCACCGTCCCGGTCACACGCAACCCGAGATCATGTACGTCGTTTGCGGCGAGAAGAGCACCGACGATGTACATCGGGATCATCCCCGAGGCACCAGTCACAAGGATGTTCTGCCCCCGGTAGCTGTCCCAGGGCAGGTCCATTTGAGCAATGGCTCTGGTGTCCTCGAGGAATACCGGCGAGTCAAACAGCACAACATCATTCGCCACCGAATGCCTCCCGATCCTCAATCAGCGTCAGGAAGGTACGGCAGATATAGTAGTCGGAAGCGGTCGTGATCTTGATATTGGTGCGCGGCCCTTCCACTCTGCGGATGTCGTACCCGTAGCCGTGCATGAGCGTGCAGGTGTCAATCGAGTCGTGTTCGCCTTCAGCTACTGCACGATCGTAGCTCGATAGAGCATCTTTGAGACGGAATGTCTGAGGGGCTTGTGCCGTCCACAACGGATCGCGCGGGATGACATCTTTGATTCCCTCGCCTTCTTCGACGACAACTGTCTCTGTCATCTTCGTGCACGTGACTGCGGACCCGAACTCCAAAGCGGTCTCGATGTTGCGAGTCAGCAGATCTGCGTCGATCAGCGGGCGGACGCCATCGTGGACGAGTACGAGGCTGTCTGGATCATTGCTTTCCGAAATGACTTTCAGCGCGTTGTGGCGCGATTCCTGCCCCGTCGAGCCTCCATCCACGATCCATTGCACTTTCGTCAGCTCATACCGCTTGACGAGTCGTTCAAGATACTCCCGGAACTCCGGGAGTATGGCGACAGCGATCGCGTCGATATCGGGATGCTGCTGAAACACATCCAAGGTATGGACGATGATTGGGCGTCCGTGGATTTCCAAGAACTGTTTCGGCCTGGAGCTGTTGGCCATTCTGGCCCCAACTCCGCCTGCGAACACTAGCGCGATGTTTGCCATTCGGCTTCCTCATCTTCTTCTTCGGCGTTGTCTGTGTTGGACTCGTCGTCACCGGAGTTCGCCGGTTCTTCTTCGTATTGCGATGCGCCCTGTGCGTGCGCTTCATCCTGCGCGATCAACTCTTCGAAGCTGATTTCACTCCCAACAGAGGGTTCTACTTCGGGAGTCGAGAGCACAAGCGTGTCGATGACGCGGTCTGAGTTGTTGGTGTCGACGTAGTCGAAGTTCTCACGTACGAACTCCTTTGTCTTCTCCACGCTCAGGGCGGGCCGTTGGATGAGCTCAATGAGTTCGTCGAAGGTTGTTGCGATGCTTCCGGGTGCGGCCTCTTCGTATTCTCTGTGCATGCCCCTTGTCGCTGAATAGTTCTCCAGGTCATAGGCGAAAAAGATCATCGGACGTTCGAGTAACGAATACTCATAGATTACCGAGGAATAGTCGGTGATCAGCACGTCCGAGATCAGCAGCAGATCATTCGTGTCCGGGCACGATTCGACATCAATCAAACGGTCGCCGTACTCCGGCGGGATAGGTGCCGGGTCCGGGATGAAATGATGTTGGCGGAAAAGTACGACAGTGTCGTCGCCACAAGCTGCGTACAGTCTCTGGAAGTCGATGATGTCGTAGTCGTAGTGAGCGTCGCCCGATCCTCGACCGCGGAAAGTCGGTGCCCAGAGGATCTTGCGCTTTCCTCTTGTAGTCGGAAATTGAGTCTCGAAATCGGTACGAACCTCTTCGGCGCGGCCTTCTCTGAGAAATCCGTCGATTCGTGGCAGTCCGGTAGCAAACACCGAATCTCGTTCGATGCCGAAGGCTTCGCTGTAGACATCCCGCAGATGCTGTGATCCACAGATTGCATATGAATACAGTCGATGCGCATTTCGAAGATTCGGCGATCCATACTGCCCGAAACGGCTGTATCCAACCGACTTGAAACCGCTTCCGGCGTGCCACAGCTGAATAATCTTCTGTTGATTTCGGTCGCCCAAGTCTTTGAGTACGGCAAAATAGTCGTCGATCAGTATAGTGTTCGCCTTGCCCATCTGCCACGCGAGGTTGAGGGCGTTCTGTCGAGAACTAGTCCGACCGGTGCGGAACGAGTATCCGAAGTTGAACTCCTTGTCGAGGCCCCGCTCGATCATCCTGTCATGAACCGCCTTGAGGTTACCCTGCATATTGGGTCTTGCCTCGGAAGCAAACAGAATGTTGTTGCCTGCAGCGGGCCTCCTCCTGGAGGCGACTTGATAGACCTCACGAAGTGCTTTGCGCTTCGTGTTGGTCCACTTCTTGCGCATCTTCGACTTGATCTTGGCGACTCGAGAAGAAGGCTTTCCTGCCGATCGGCCGAAAGCATAGGTACGCATCAGGAAGAATGGCGCGTTGTCGTCGTCCGAAACGCCGAAGGTGACAGTGTAAGCCGATCGGTTCTTGTTGTAGACGAATGCACGCGAGCAGTCATCCAATTCGCCGACACGAGCAAGTGGGAAGTTCGCGGGGTGGAGCCGTCCCCGGCGCAGGGCCACCAGGAAGTACGTACCGTTCGGCACCTGCGCACGGCGGTTGAATTGGGTGACGTTGATTGTCAGCTCATATCGGTCTCCTTCGACCGGTTTGAATTGTACCGGGAGCAACGTCTGGCCGGGATTCGCATTCGACGTGAGGTAAAAGGAGTCAACCGCCCCACCTGAAAAGTTGACGAGGAAGCGCAGATTCACTCGCTCCCAAGTGATGTCGACTATCGTTAATTCTTCGGACACACGCTCCCCTTACCCTTGCGGGCTTCACCTTCTAGACTCATCACGTTCAACCGTTCGCAACGGCAATAGCCTAACAGCCTCGGCTTCTTGACTGTCGCCGCGGACTGCCGCGGGGCGGAGAATCGGTCCAATTGTGCAATCACCACCTCAATGTCGGCCCTGGCGATCCGTAGGCACAACGACCGACGCGCCTTGGATCATAAGTTTCGCAAGGGTGGAGCTGAACCAGCGAATCGCTCGATTCAACGGCGACCATGAGAGTAACAGCGTGATCGCCGCGGCGACGACTATACAAAGCGCGATCGTCACGGAGCCGCTCGTTTTGTCGACCATCAAATTGAGACTGCCCTCAAATGCCCGAACGAGGAGTCCGTGAATGATGTAGATCGCCAGGCTACGTTGGCCCGTTGCAACAAGAAATTTTGGCAGATGTTCGGACCAGGCGAACAACACTGCAATCGTCAATATCGCGCTGGTAGCGATACAGACCCTGACTCCCACACCGTAGGGAATCGCCGAGTCCAGGAACTCGAATCCCCGCGCACCGTAGAACCATTTCTTGTCGAGGTCGTTCAGGTAGAGAACCGCTATCGTCAATGCTGCCAAGACAGTCAGTCCCCCTTTCTCCCACGCCTTCAATTGTGCCGCCCAGTTCAACATCCGTATTCCATAGAGCTTCCCGAGCACAAAGAACGGGAAGAAGGTCATGGTCCTGCCGATGGAAAGTTCGTAGTCGAGAGCCGGCAGGATTCCGCCGAAGATTCCGACAGCAAGGGAAAGGCACAGCATCGGAGTAGGAAACCGCTCGACAAGCGGTAGCGCAAGCGTCCACCAAACCATTGCGAGAAGGAACCACGTGATCCAATACGGTTCGGTAATCTCAAGGTCGGGCTCGACTCCGAATAACTCTGACCAGTAGAGGTAGATGGGCTGAGTCGCCACGGCGAGCACAGCGAACGTAAGAGTGCGTTCTCCCAGTCGATCAGACTTTGCCGTCATACCCGCCAGAAGGACGAATGCCGGCATGTGGAATGAATAGATTGCTGTCAGCAGGCCACGGCTGTATCCCATATCCCAGCCGGAGACCCCTTCAAGCAGGTGCCCAAGCACCACAAGGAAGATGAGAATGCCTTTGGCCTTGTCCAGCCTGTAGTCACGCGTTTGCATCGTCGGCGATAATACCGACAGATGATCGATCTTGTCCGCGAATCGTGACATTTGGAACGTCTTACCAGCCGAGGATGCGGCTCCAGTCAGTCTTGGAAGGTACGACTGAGTCCGTCCAGCATCCGTCAAACTGGTTGCCCGTACTATTGGACGCAGAACTGCTTCTCGAACTGCAGAAGAACCTAAGTCCATCTCGAAAGGGACACTGTGAAGAGTCTGCTCCGCAATACAGCTCTCTGGGCCGTGCGATCGTCGGCATGGAAGGCAACAAGCAAGTGGATCAGAGGCACCGAACGGTGGAACCGCCTCGAAGACGAGTTCGACGGCAGCTACGTCACCGGCGAAGTGGTCGTCTACTTCGGAGACCGCAGCTCCAAGTTCTACCAGCTCGAGCAGTGGCTCCCGGTACTGGAAGAACTGCACAAGAAGCACAGAGTCGTCCTTGTTCTGCGAAAAGGTTCAGCCCTTCTGCAGGCACGGGAGATGACTCACTTGCCTATGGTGTTCAAGCGGCGCTTCGATCCCCTGCACACTTTCTATCACGCCAACGATTTCAAGCTTGCCCTGTACGTGAACAATGGAATGACGAACTTCCAATCACTGGGCTTCGCCCCGATGGTTCACGTGCACGTCAATCACGGTGAATCCGACAAACTGAGCATGGTCTCGAACCAGGCCAAATCCTACGACAAAGTCTTCGTCGCAGGTGATGCAGCGATCGAGCGGCACCGCAGAGCTCTCATCGATTTCGACGAGTCCGCGCTGGTCAAGATCGGCCGGCCGCAGTTGGATATCGAGAGGCCCCTCGAACTCGATCCCTCACCGGCGTGCACCATCATGTACGCGCCCACGTGGGAAGGAGAGAACGACTCCAACAACTACTCCTCGGTCGACCTCTTCGGTCCCCAGATCATCGAGGCCGCTCTTCAGATCCCCAATTCTCGCGTGATCTACAAACCCCACCCCAGAGTCGAAGCGTCAAACGATCCTGTGATGGCCGAGGCGAATGCTCGAATTCTCGCACTCATTGAAGCTGCGAACGCATCCATTGCTGATGAGCCTCTGCAGCACCAAGTGCTCATGCAGGGCGACATCCTCGCCATGTTCGACACCGTCGATCTGCTGATCACTGATATCTCCAGCGTCGGGCTCGACTTCCTCTATCTGCATCCAGACAAGCCGCTCGCACTGACCGATCGTCGAAACGACATCTGCAAGCTCAACGCCGAAGCACCAATCAGTCGTGCGACCCCCGTCATCAACGTGTCGACGATCAGAGGCATCGAGACGATGCTCACTGAGATGCTCGCAGAGGACACCACGGCAGAGGCTCGACGCGAACTGAGGCAGTTCTACTTCGGCGAAGGCGAAAAGGGGACTTCGACCGATCTGTTCACCGAGGCGGTGTCCAAGCTCATCGCCGATCGCACGGTCGAGCTGGAGAGCTTCCACTCCGAGAGCATCAACGCCGAGTCCAGCGACGAGTAGGCACTGAGCTCGGCCCAGTCATGATCGGGGCCGGACGGACAGATTCCCGTGTTTAGTCGGGTACCATTCCCAAGCGCCGACGCGTTCTGGACGAAACCTCCTCGGGGTGCTGATTCTCCGCTTCGACGTCCACAGATCGTGGGGTCGTCGCAGGTAGACATCGAAGGTCTCACCGGCAGATTCAGAGAATTTTTCGTGGTCCACTTCGAAGGAGAGCGCCAGTCGGCGCCCGAACCGTCGGGTCGAGATCTCCGGCTCGCTGCAGATGAAGAATGTGCTGAGGTCGCGTCGCGCGACAACCAACTGCAGGTCCTTGGCAATCGGCCGATGCACCTCATCGACTTCTACCTCAAGCCGACTTCCACGAGGCGTCGACGCCGTCCGGAGCCTGCTTGACTCGATCGGTGGAACAGACTCACCGTCTTGGGTGCCGGGCAGCTGGGTAAGTCGTAGCTTCTCAAGAGTTCTCTGCCACCGCCGGTATCCGGCTTCCGGGAGATAGCGTTCGACAGTCTTCATCGCCGCCCTCCGCATGCTCTCAACCTGGGCGGCGTCTAACGACAAGAACTGCTCAATCTGGTCAGCGAGCGCATCGACATCGCTCCACGGTGTGATGAAGCCATTGTGACCGTGATCGATCAGGTCCCTCGGCCCGTACGTGATGTCATAGACGATGGGAACGCATCCGGCGCCCATCGCTTCCATGATCGACAGTGGAAGACCTTCACTCGTACTTGTCAGCATGGAGAATGACGCGGACTGCAAGCGGTCGGGGACGTCGTGCACATAACCTGGCAGATTGACACTGTCACCGAGGTCGAGTTCCTCGACGAGCTGTTCCAGATTCTGCCGCTCCGGGCCATCGCCGAGCACAGTCAATGAGACGCTGATGCCCCGGTCCCGCAACTTCGCGATTGCGCGAATCGAATGGTCCACTCGTTTGAGCTGGAGGAGGTTGGCGATCATCACAGCGTCGTTCGGTTCACGATGGACCGGCAGTTCAGACAGCACCGACCCAGACGGCAACTCCCCCGTGAGCAGCCTCAGGTTGGCGTCTGGGAGTCCAATGGCTCTGATCGCTTCGGCCTGTTGTTCGGTTTGGACACCGACAGCATCGAAACGGTCGAGATTGCGCACGGTATCCATACGCCGAGGGAGAATCTGTCCATGGTTGCCGTTCCACGGATGACGAAGATGCGTCCCGTGGAGGAAGAGGATGAGTCCGAAGCCACGGTCGGGAATCTCGTGGATGAACTCGCTGACCTTCTTGTCATCGACGATGACAACAGCAGGATCTTCGGTGACAATCGACGAGATCCAGGCATTATAGAAGTCTCGTGGTCGCCGCCACTCGGCCATCGGCTCACCGCTCGCGGAATGCAGGACGAATCGTCGGCCCAATTTCGGGTCCTGAACATCTGCAAGCAGCAGACTTCCGTCGCTCCTGAGATAGTTGCGACGAATGATCTTTCCCGTGGCGGGATTGCGGAAAGCGTCATAGTAGGCGGTGATGTTCTCGAGTTCACCGTCTTCTGCGGGCAGCGGAGCATTCGGCGGTTGTCCCACAAGCGTCGACAGCTGAGATTCGGTCCTTTGTCGCAGCTCCTGCCAGATGTTCACGAGCTCGACGTCGTCTCGCATCTTTCCTTGAGAGATCAACCGATTGCGGATCTCATCGGTGTCCATCCGCGGGTCGAAAGTCAGAATGGTCTGCGACAGAGAGTTCCCGTATGTCTGAAAGCTCCGTATCCGGCGAAGGGCCGCGGTTGTCATGCCGCCCATCGACTCGGGAATCCCCCACAGCACGTTGTAGACATGGACCGCGTCGGTCCCGAACGGCGGATAGGGTTTGGATGCGGCGCCGCCGACGTCGGCAGTGCCAGATGTCTTTCGAACACTCAGGCTCACTAGTGGTACCTTTCCTCCGCGACGACTGCCGGCAGCGATTTCAGGGGCGGGACTCAACGAGACAGAGCCATCTGCCCGAAATGACGATCCTGACGCCGCCAATTGACGAGTTTCGGGGTGTCTGCAGCCTCCCACTGGGCCCGGATATTCCACTCACTGTCGAGCTCCGAGTATCGGCCGCCGACAATCACCGGCATCGCATCGGCATAGCTGATTCCGTGGTCTGTCACGAGCCCGATCACTCTCTCGACGATGCCGTCGTTGCGCAGACCTTCCAAGTTGAGCACGGCAACTTGTGAATCGAACGGGGTGAAGTCCTCGCTCATGCCTGCATGACTGGCAAAGACGAAGTCGAGGGCCCCGTCATGGTCGTCGCCGAAGGCGCTTGCGATTCTCCTCATCACGGTGAGTCCGCTCGAACGGTGCTTCCTGACGTCGTGCTTCGCCGCAGCCAGCGAATCACCGAGATCGACGGTCGAGAGTTCAGCGATGTCCGCCGAGACCTCCGAGGCGGCCGGCACAACAATAAGACGTTCATGGTTGGGGAACAGCGCCGGCAGAATGGCCTGCACGAGGTCGGGATCGTTCTCCTGGCCGGCGATCGTCACCGTCGGAAGGACCTCGATCGTACCTTTCGACAGAAGTGACTGAATCTCGTCTGCCTGAGCAGCAGTGACCACACCGGCGCGCAGCCACACTCGGTAGTCTGCCGAGGTGTGAGCATCAATGGCGGCAGCCGCCCTCGCGATCAGTGGCGTCTCGCCCTTCTCCACGGTCATGAAGACATCGGTCACCTGCGGTTCGGGAGCGGGATGCTCAAGTCCCTCCACTGCCGCGGCGACGGTCGCAGGATCTGCGACCGGAAGCTCGGCTGTCGCCAGATATTCATCGGCTGCGGCCATATCGTCAGCGGTGATTTCGACCCACTTCGAGTAGATTTCGTGCTCTGAAGCGCCCGTGGCGATCAGGGGGATCAGCACTGAGAGTTTGTCGAGGATGCCGGCGCGAATGGCGTCGAATTCGACATCATCGATGCCGATGAGACCGCCGAAGCGGGAATCTGATTTGTTTTTGGGCTCGAAGTCGACGTCGGCACCGACTGAACGGGCAGGGAGATTGGCGTGCAGCCGGGAGGTGAGGACGTGCTTGTATTTGTACGCATAGTCCGCGACCCAATTGCGCGCCAGTTCGAGATTCTCAGGGAATGACTTGTCACGAATTGCTGTGACGGTCTGCTTCTTCTTCGGTCCTTTGTTGTCCTTCATCCAGTCCACTCGCAGAGTGCCTGCGCGGCGGTCGGCGGCAGGTGCGGGGAAGAGTGTGTCGACCGTGGTTGTCAGGCATCCGGAGAAGAAGGCGGGGACGCCGACTGCACGGAGCACCGCGACAGACTGCCAATCGCGACATCCGACCGGACCGTACTTCTTCAGATAGGCGATGGCGTCGGGCGTGAGCATTTCCGGATAGCGCACGAAGACCGACAGCAGAATCGGCCGAAGATTCGGATGGAAGGGGATATTGAACGACTTTCCGAAGATGTCGTGCATGTACCATCCGAAGGCGATGTACCAGGTGTCGTCGGGAATGTCCTGATAGACGTTGCCGTCTCGATAGACCTCAACGAGGTTGAGCTCGGCCGGGGGGCCCGCATATTTTCGTTCGTCCTTGACCTCTTCACGAAGCTTTGCGAAGAGGTCGGTCAGACCTTCGTCCCCGGAGAACTGAAGGTTTTCGTAGCGGAGCAGGTGACCGATCGACGCAATCGTCTGAATGTAGTCCCCGATGTTGCGAGAGCGGATCCCCGGCTGGTCATAGCTGAGCACACCGAAGTTGCGTCTGCCCTCGGTCGTGGGCAGCGGCTCCAGATGCCTGCCTCCGGGCAGCCAGTCAAGTAGCCGCGTGAGTTCATAGTGAACAGCAGACTCGACGGCATCGGAATCGCGGTCGATCCTGGATTCGACCAGAGTGCGCACATGGTCGAATGCGTTGATGCAGAACGCCGATTCGGCAGTGCGCAGCACGGCTCTGTCACTCCAGCGGTCTGTTTCTCCGGCTTCGTCAGAACGGTCGAGCAGCGTCAGGGCGTCTTCGCCGAGGGCGTCGATGGATGTCGGATAGTATTCTTCGGCGGCTGAGACGATGAGGTCTCGGTCTGTCACGCCCGCGAATTGAGCCCAAGCGACTTCCGGATCGGAAGAGCGTTGGTAGGCCATGCCCAGAAGCGTGCGGCCGGCTTCCTCGGACTCCGGCTTGCTGCGCAGATTCAACCCGATGGACACTGCTTCGCCTTGCAGTCCTTCGGCGAGGAGAGCGCGGCCCGCGTCGACTGCCGCGGCGTTGAGGGACGAGCCGTGGGCAAGCGATTCGGACAGCGTCGAGTGGGCTTTCAGCCGCGCCAGCTGACGTGATTTGGCAGCGACTTCCTGTCCAGAAGGAGCAGTCTTCCACCCGTCGGTCTCTTCGGAGGTCTTGCCTTTGAGCCCGATCGCGAGCTGTCGGTAGGCACGAGCGGTCGTTGCGGCAGCCTTCTTCGAAGCTCCACCGGATTTCCCTGTTCCTCCGGCAGCGCGTTCACGCACGTATTTGGTTCCCGATGCCCTTTCGACCACAGGCAGGGCCCGCCGTGCGATCCCGTGAACCACGGGCTTCACCAGCTCTCTTCCCTTGCCGATGTATCGGTCAGCAGCTCTTCCTCTAGTGCTCACTCGTCACGTCCTTTGCAGAGATTTCGATGTTCGGTGATTGGCTTGGAGCCGTTGGGGATGACGCTAACCGACTTGACTGTCAGTTCGATGAATAGAACTCTCATCTGCTCAGTCGAACGTGCTGAGGCCGGTCCGGTGCAGACTCGCATCAAGCTGAGGTGCGAGAGTCTGTGCGTAGGTCGCGGTGATGTGGGCAGTATCGAAGTAGGTGATGACGCCCCCGATGACCGGCTCACATCGTCCTTCCGGGCAGAGCCAATCCTGCGGATAGATGATCGACATCCGCTTTGAATCGATGGTCTTCGCCGAGGCAGCAAGCGGATCCATCCAATGCCACTCTTCCGGAGTCCCCGAACATTCCTCGGGATTGTCCTCATGCTTGGCGACGCAATCCGGCACGTTGATATCCGCTCCTCCCGGGTAGGGAGTGTCTCGGATGACCACAACATCCAACTTCGCGTCGACCCAGCTCTGCAGAATGGGGCGGTGGCCTTCTGGAGCCTTCTCTTCAGTCTCGTCCCAGCCCATTCCCTGGAGCGGAGTCGACTGCCGTTCGGATGTGACGACGGCATCGAATCCGCCTTCGGTGGTGCGCTCGACAACCCAGTCTGAGTAGTCCTGGCAGCCCTTCGTGTCTTCCTCGGTCGACAGTTCCTGTGGCAGTGTCGACAGACTGCAGTTGGATGCCAGGAACGTTGTGATCGTCAGATCGTTCTCGTCGGCCAACCGTTCCAGAGTCGGCAGCCAATGGCCGGCGTGGGAGTTCCCGACAAGGGCCACATGTTTCGACCCATCGCCGTATGTGCATTCAGGTCTGTCCGCATATGGTGCGCTTGCCCAGCAGCCGTCGGCATAGGCTTTTGACTTGTCCTTCTTCGCGGCTGCCGGTTCCATCTGCAGCGTGTCCTTGTCGTCGCAGTGCGGATTGTCTTTCGCATCAGGCAGGAGAACCGCGGCGCCGAGGCAGGAGTCCGGGTCGGCCAGCTCAGATTGGAGCTTGTCTTCGTTCTGCTCGACGATTTTGTCGGCAACGACCATCTGGCTCAGGCCGAGGGCGGCGACCAGCGCCATAGCAAGTCCGGCGAAGGCAAAGGTCTTTCTCGAACTGCTCAGAAGGGCTGTTTTTCGAAACCTGTTCTCCACCCAGGTCGTCGACGCCCATGCGGCGAGGATCGACACGAGGATGATCGCGATGTTGTCGATCACCCCGAGGCTCTCTGATCGGCCCAGCTTGGCCGAGAGATAGGGCACGAGGACGATGAGAGGCCAATGCCAGAGATAGACGGAATACGAGATGTCACCGAGGAACCGAATCGGCCGCAATGACAGGATCGGCAGCACAGAAGCACGGCCACGCGAATCTGCAAGGATGACCAGGGCGGTCGATACGACCGGAACGAGCGCGACATAGCCGGGGAACGGCATGTCTGCGCGGATGAGAAAAGCTCCTGCGACGATCCCGGCGAGTCCGATCCACCCGAGCAGCGAACTGAAGGGCAGACGCTCGGGACGGACGTAGAGAACGAAGACCGCGACCAGACCGCCCGCTGCCAATTCCCACATCCGCGTGGGGGTGACGAAGTAGGCCATGGCCGGCTCTGACGTCGTGTACCACACGGAGAAGACGAACGAGGCGAGGAAGATCGCGACGACAGTGAGGCCGACGGCCAATTTGGATCGCCCGAGCTTCGTGCCGATGAGGAAGGCCAACCCGATGATCATCGGCCAGACGAAGTAGAACTGTTCTTCGACGGACAGCGACCAGAAGTGCTGCACGGGTGAGGGAGCGTTGTCGGCCGCCAGATAATCGACGCTGGAGATGGCGAAGTCCCAATTGACGACGTAGAGACCTGCGGAGAGGATCTGCCGGCCGGTGTCGGCCCAAATCGACTGCGGTGCGACAAGGAACGTGGCGATCCCGACGAGGAAGAGCACGAGAAGTGAGGCCGGCAGAAGTCGTCGGATCCGTCGTGCCCAGAACTTGGCCACATCGGCCCAATTTCGCGGTGGGGTTTTGATGAGGTGGCTGGTGATGAGGAATCCCGAGATGACGAAGAAGACGTCAACTCCGGCGAAACCGCCGCGAAAGTGGGCCGGCCACAGGTGGTAGAGAAGAACCATTCCCACAGCCAGCGCACGCAGCCCCTGAATATCAGCGCGAAACCCGGTCGGCTTCGGCGCGGTGTTCCTTGTGGGGGAGTTTTCCGCGACGGGGGCTGTCGGCTGCATCAATCGGCTCCACTTGGTTTCTCAGTCGGATGGACAGGACCCGACTGCGGTCCCTGTCTTTTCTCTGTTTCGCGATTCACGACGACCGGTGGCAAACGCGATGCGCAGAATCCGCATCTACCGGCGGCTGGGACCGTGCATGATCATACGATCGGCGGTCGACCGTGCCGGGACATGCGCAGCACGCCGCGTCCGGACAGCTTGCGTCGGTCTTCGTCATCGGCCCAGGGGTCGAGTCGCCAACCGGCACGCCATCCTTCCATCCACGCTTTGAGCTGGTGCGGCTTGTTCGCCCATTTGATGCACTGATTCACGGTCCACGAACAGACATAAGCCCAGCTGAATGGCCACGGCAGGTTGCGTCGTGCCAACCAGACGCGGTTCCTCGCGTTCATATAGAAGTACTCGTCGTGGCGTCTGGGGTCGATCACAGGGTGCGCGACGGTAAGGTCCCCCATGTACCAGACGATATAGCCGGCATCCCAGACTCGCCACGCGAGTTCGATGCCCTCGTGGGCGTACCAGAACGGTCCCGGCCATCCGCCGCATTCGTCGAAGGCACGTCTCTGCATGCAGACCGCGCCTTCCCAGACTGAGAACACGTTCGACGAATGGTCGGCCGCGCCCTTCTTCAGCCGGGGGATCCAGCGTTTCGGTGAGTTCGGTCCGCCGGGCTCTTCGACGCGGGGCTGGACCAGTCCGATTCTCGGTTTGGTGCGCATCAGCTGGGCCATGCGCATCAGCGAAGTGTCATCAGGCAGCCAGGCGTCATCGTCGAGGAAGAACAGGAATTCACCGGAGACGTGGGGAACTCCGGCATTGCGACCTGCCGGTATTCCGAGGTTCACCGGCAGTGCCAGTTTCTTGACCCCCTCGGGGATGCCCTCGGGTTCCCAGCCGTTGCCCACACAGACGATGTCGAGGTCCACGCCCTTCTGTGCGAGAAGAGACTCGAACCCACGGTTGAGGTCGTCCAACCGTTTGCCCTGGCTCAATACGACGACGCCGAATGTGTAGCGGCGGTTCTCTTCGGCCCGCTGAGAAAGGATGCGCGAGGAATCGTTCATGACAGTCGCCTCGACGCCATAATCGACAGGAAGTGTCCGATCACGGAGAGCATGCACAATGGAGCCATGATGAGTACGAGCCAGCGTTCTCCGAACAGCGGATCGGCTCCCGCCGACACTGCGAACACGGTGACGATGCTTGAGACGAGTGCCATCAGCGACATCTCGACGGAGTGGAAGATGCGGTGGAACGGCACGAAGCGAGCGATGCGTTTGAGGGTGGAGACCAGGCCGGGGTTGAGCGCGGTGGCTTCTTTGGAATCGGCGAGTTTGCCGAGGCCGTTGAACGCCCTCGACACATGGACCATGTCGTTGAGTGCCTTGTTGAGAAGGACCAGTGCGGCCAGGACCGTTCCGGCCAGCAGAAGCGGGTAGGAGCCTGCGGGATCGTCGACGAGGTTGCTCCACTCCCCCACGGCTCTGAGACCCAGGGCAACCGCGACGAGGCCTTCGGTCGTGTAATGACCGACTTTGTCGAGGAACACACCTTTGGCTCCGCTGGTTCCCCTCCACCGCGCGACCTCACCGTCGCAGCAGTCGATGTACATCTGGACCTGAGAGAAGAACACAGCAAGGACTGCGCCCCAGATCCCCGGGATCAGGAGACTGCCGGCGATGCACCAGCCGGCGAGAATCATCAGACCGGTGACGCCGTTGGCACTGATCTTCGTGCGGACGAGCAGCATCGTGAAATAGATCGAGATGTGACGGAGGTAGAGCTGAGCGGTCCAGTGTTCGGCGTTCTTGCGGCTGCGGACTTCCACCGGCTGCGCCTTGGCCCGAAGCTCCGACAGAGTCGGATGTTTCGCCGGAGACTGTTCGGGCACGTCCGTTCCTCTCTGATCCTTAGATGGTGTCCAGCCACGATAGCGCGAAGACCGCGCCATCTCGGTCAGGACTTACCCAGCTCGCTCTTGATGCGCGTCGTCGAGATCTCAGGCGTGCGCGGCAGATAGACGACCTCGCACTTGTCCTTGAGGAAGTCGAATTCGCCTTCCCAGTCGTCGCCCATCACGAAAGTGTCGATATGGAATTTTTCGACGTCGGTCGACTTCTGTTCCCAGTTGTCCTCGGGAATGACGAGGTCGACGTAGCGGATGGCTTCGAGCATGTGCTTGCGCTCTTCATAGGAGAAGTACGACTTCTTGCCCTTGCCAGCGTTGAATTCGTCGCTCGACAGGGCAACCACCAAGTAGTCGCCCTGCTCCTTGCACCTTTGGAGCAGTCGAATATGCCCGTAATGGAGCAGGTCGAAAGTTCCGTACGTGATGACTCGTTTCATTGCTGAATCCATCCAGTGTTCAAAGCCCAACTCGTGAGCCGCGGAAATGGTCCCGCGCTACTTTACCATTCTGTTACTTCAAGTTAAGAAACTGTAATGCGCTTCACTGACCGACCTTCTGCCGGTGCTCCTCAGTCCTCAGCTCGATCACCCGCTCGCTCGAACGGATGAAGCGCGCGGTCTGTGCACCCGGTGCGGTGTCGCCGAGGTAGAACTCTGCCAGAACGGCGACCGAGCCGTCCCGGGACACGGCCAGATCGATGAGGTCGACGACGTCGTCCTGTCCCCCGGGCTCCACCGTCGGGCAGTGGTCCAAGAGACCGCCGTCGAGGACTTCGGCTTCGGGTTCGTGCGGTTGGACCATGACCAGGGGCTTTCCTGATGACAGCCAGTCGAAGGCCACGGACGTCATTTCGACGACAGCGACGTCAGCTTCCTCGAGTTGCCACGACACGTCTGGGCTCTGGTCCAGGTAGCCTCTCGGATCCGATTCCACGATCTCTTTGACTGTTTCCAGTGCCTTCTCGAAATCGTGTCGCATGACTCCGGTGCGTGGATGCGGTCGGAAGATCACTCGATACCCCGCTTCGAGCAGTGCGGTGACGATGGCCTCTCCGTTGAACGCGATGGTCCCGTACGACATCGAGGGTGAGTCGCCCTCCCACGTGGGAGCGTAGAACACCGTTTTCGCATCGGGTTGGGCGGTCTTGAACTCTTCCCATTCTCGAGGAATGGAGCGCGGCCGATCCAACTGCGGCCGTCCGACGTCATACATACGATCGTCACTGAGCCCATAGAGAGTCTGCTCGATGCGCTGTCGAGCGGCCTGTCCTGCCGTGAAGACGAAATCATAGCCCTTGAGCTGGTTGGAGATCATCGAGATCTTCTCACTCTCACCGTGGCTGAGGTGAATGTGAGCTGGCTCCGGATAGCGAAGCGCCTGGAAGTTGCTCGTCGCCTGATTGACATAGAAAACAGCCCGAAGGCTCGGCGACTGCATGAACTTGTCCAGGCCGGTGGTCAAACGCGAGAACCGCACCGGGAAGTCTGTGACGCCTTGCAGGTACTCGGCGACCGGCGCGTTGCGGACGATGATTCCGAAAGGGCGACTGCTGTGACCGTTGTCTTTGAGACGAGCTTCCAACTGTTCGAAGGGCCACAGCCACTGTTCCAGCTGATATACCGAGCTCAGGTCTCCTGCGAAGTAGGCCGCCGCTACGAATTCGTCGTGATCCTGGGGGTCGAACTCGTCCGAGAGCCGCGATTCGCGAACCCGCTCACGCAGTCTCTGCGCGACGAGTTTCGCCGCTGTCTGCGCGAAGTTGGCACCACGAACCGCGGTATGCGGCAGATCTGCCGGAAGAAGACTCATGGATCCTATTGTGCATGTCTGTCTGTGCTCATCCTGAATTCGTCCTCCACTCGAGCTTGATTACGTCACCCGCAGTCCCATGTCCGCGGGGAGCACGGGCACCCATTTGCGATGCAGCACAACTTAGACTGGACAGGTGAAGAACCCCCGGCTCAGACTCATCGAGGACGTCGCCTGGGACGGTATCCCCGTCACGGGCGAGCGCATCAGGTCCCTGCTGCGTCTTCTCGCCGATGCCGGTCCCCGCGGGCTGTCGAGCTCGAGTCTGATCACAGCGATCTGGCCCGATTCACCGCCGGCACATCCGACCAAGGCTCTGCAGATCCTCGTCTCCCGTGCGCGCACCCTGGCTTCGGCAGAGGCGATCGCCCGCACCGATTCCGGTTACCGGCTCAACCTGGCCGACGAGGATGTCGACATCTGGGCACTGGCCTCGCTCCTCTCCGGTGCCGAGGAAGCACTGGCGAACGGAGCGACGGACCGGGCACTAGAATCCGCGGAGACGGCCGCGGCTCTCGGCAACGATGAGCGGGCAAGGAGGATCATCGCCATCGCGCGTTCCCGTCAGGGACGACGCCGTGAAGCTCTCCCCGAACTCGAGGCACTGACCCAGGCCGATCCGCTCGATGAGGAACTCGCCGCCGAGCATCTTCGCTCTCTCGCCGCGGTCAAAGGGCCCTCGGCTGCCCTTGAACGATTCGATACGCTCCGCGACCTGATGATCGAGGCGCTCGGCACGCGTCCAGGACACGTCCTGCGCAGAGTCCACGAGGAGCTGCTGGCCCTCGACCGACCCATGCGTTCCGGTCTCCGTCATTCCGCTGCGAGCCTCCTCGGCCGGCACCGAGACATCGAAGAGCTGTCCGGGCTGCTGTCGACGGCGCGCTTGATCTCGATCGTCGGTCCGGGCGGACTGGGCAAGACACGTCTGGCGCAGGAGCTCGCTCAGCTCAGCTCCCTCCCGCGCGTCCATGTCATCGAGCTCGCTGCCATCAGCCACGCCGATGAGATCCTCAACGCGATCGCCGACGGCCTCCGCGTCCGAGAGACCGTCAACCACCTTGATCGCAATTCCTCGGGCCCGAATCTGCGCCGCCGGGTCATCACAGCGTTGGGCACGGGACCGAACCTGCTCGTCCTCGACAACTGCGAGCATCTCATCGACGGAGTAGCCGCCATCGTCAACGACCTCCTCGCCGCTGTGGCCGACCTGCGGGTCCTCACCACCAGTCGCACTCCCCTGCGTCTCACGGCAGAACACGTCTACATGCTCGGGCAGCTGTCGCCGAGCGAGGCCGAGGAGCTCTTCATCCAACGTGCCCGTGCGGCACGACCGACAGTGACGATCGACAGTGACACGGTCGCCTCCCTCGTCGGCCACCTCGACGGGCTGCCGTTGGCCATCGAACTCGCGGCCGCGAAGACTCGCACACTCACTCCCGAATCGATCCTCGACAACCTCACCAATCGGTTCGTCCTTCTGCGCGGAGGTGACAGAACGGCGCCTGAGCGGCATCAGACCCTGCAGGCGGTCATCGACTGGTCCTGGCAGCTGCTCGACGATGACGCGAAGACAGCGCTGATGACGATGGCCCTCCTGCCCGATGCCTTCGGTGCAGACTGCGTCGAGGACATTCTCGGGGCCACGGCCATGCGGACGATCGAGGACCTCGTCGACCAGTCTCTGCTCACCGTCATCGAACGTGACGGCAGAGTCCGTTTCCGAATGCTCGAGACCATCCGTGAATACGGCCACCTCCGCCGGGGCGAATCGGCAGAGGCCGAGCAGATCGAGAATGCCGTCGAACAGTGGGCGGTGGATACCTGTCAGAGCCTCGTCGATGACATCCTCGGCCCCCGGCAGCTGCAGGCAGTGGGCAGGCTGCGAGCCGAGGAACACAACCTCACCCCTGTGCTCAGGCACCTCCTCGACTGCCGTGACGACAGGTCCATCGTCATGCTCGCAGCGTTGCTGCCCTACTGGATGGTCGGTGGTGAGCATATCCGCATCATCGAGCATTTCCAGCTCCTCGAACGCTTCCTCAGCGACTGGACGATGCCGCGATACCTGGCCGAGCACACCCGCAGGGTGCTCGCCGTTCAGACCACGACCTGGGGGATGCTTCCGCGCTGGCACGAGCTCCCGGCGACCTCTCAGCTGCTCGAAGAACTCGGGCCCGAGTCCGCCGATCCCTTCGTCCGTGCGATGGCTCGACTCGGGCTCGTCATCGTCAGGGCACCGGATACGAGCCATACCTCGCCTGCCGCTGCCGAGCTGCGCGAGCTCACCGAATCCGCTGATCGCCTCACCCGTTTGGTCGCGTCCCCTTATCTGTCCGGAATCCAGGAGAACGCCGGGGAGTTGACCGAAGCCATCGCCCTGCTCGACAGCGCCTTCGCAGATTTCCAGGCCGATGACCCACCGTGGCTGCCCACGCGGTACCACGAGTCCCTGGCCCAGCTGCATCTTCAGCACGGTGACTTCGCCGAAGCCCGCGAGCACGCTATGGCCGCCCTGCCGACGCTTGCGCAGTTCGGCGACAGCATCGAATGCCGATCCTGGCTGGCCTTCGCCGATCTCGGTCTCGGTGAGCTCGAGCGTGCCGAGGCGGAACTCACGGCCCTCGCCGAGGCCGAGGAACAGAACGAGCCGTTCGGCAACCGCTACATGCTCCTCCTCGGTCGTGCCGAACTCGCACTGCTGCGCGGAGACGTCGCGGCCGGCATCGAACTGCTCGCTGTGGTCCGGCGCACCGGACGTACCCGTCCCGCGCTCCCGGGAGTGCCGGACAGTGACGGGCTCGACCCGTGGACTCTGCTCATCGGCGCGGTCTCAACCGTGGTCACCGCCCGGCATGAGCCCGAGTCCTCGGACGAATTTTTCGACTCGCTGATCGATCGGGCCGAACGCGCAACCGACCCGCACCGGGTGCATTACGATTTCCCGGTGCTGGGCACAGTCGCCTACGCCGTCGCTGTCTGGCTCCGGCAGCGCGGGCAGTGCGTGCACGGCATCGATGGTGAGCAGGTGACCCGATTTGCGGCGCTGGCCGCCCGGTTCACCTTCAATCGGGTCTTTCCCTCACTCGACTGGACGAGGCTGACCAAGGAGCTCACCTCGGCGCAGATCGCTCGGTTGGACGAGATCACGACGGAGATAGATTCGCTCGACTTCGCCGAGGTGATCGCGCGGTATCACACCGACGCTCTCGCGCTCAGGCGCTCCGTTGGTACGACTTCACGGTCAGCGGCGCGAAGATCGCGATGACGACGGCGCAGCCGAGCAGGGCCCAACCTGCCTCGGCGGAGAAGGTCGCCGAGTTCGCCAGGTCCCGCACCCCGGACACGACGTGGGAGATCGGGTTGATGCCCACAAACCACTGCAGCCAGCCGGGCATGGATTCGACGGGGACGAAGGCATTGGACAGAAAGGTCAGTGGGAAGAGGATCATCATCGAAATGCCCTGCACCCCTTGGGCCGAGCGCACGATCGTGCCGATGTAGGCGAACGCCCAGGACAGGGACCACCCGGTGACGATGACGAGCACGATGGCCGAAACGACACCGATGAGGCCGCCTTCGGGTCGATAGCCCATCGCGATGCCGGCGAGGAAGGTCACGGTCGCGGCGATCCCGTAGCGCAGCAGATCCGCGACCATCGGCCCGGCCAACGGCGCGATGCGAGCCACGGGCAGGGTCTTGAACCTGTCGAAGATGCCGGAGTCCATGTCCTCTCGCAGCTGCACTCCGGTGGCCATGCAAGCGGTCAGACAGGTCATCGCGAGGATGCCGGGGACCATGATCGGCAGATAGTTCGCGACGTCGCCGCTGATGGCGCCGCCGAAGATGAAGCCGAACATCGCAGTGAACAGGACCGGTTGGATGAGCACGTCGGAGAACTGCTCGGGCTCACGGCGCATGTGCTTGAGTGCGCGCGAGGCGAAGCCCATGGTCTGGTTCCATGTCTCGGCAAGACCCGGCCGACTGGGCAGGGAAGCGGTGTCTGTGTGGGTTCGGTCGATTGTCGTGGTCGATTCGGAAACGGATCGTTCAGCGGGGGCGGTTCTCATGCTGGGACTCCTTCTGTGGTCTGGGGCTGGGCCGGACGGTCGGTCGATGCCGTGTCTCCTGTGATGGTGAGGAAGACATCGTCGAGGCTGGGTTCGGCGACCTTGATCGAAGCGACGTCGATGGAGGCCTCCCGCAGGGCGACGAGGACGGAGGCGGCCTCCCCGGCCTGCTGCAGGGAGACGGTGATCTCGCCGGCACCTGAGGAATGGACAGCGGCCTCACCGACGACGTCGGCGGTGATCCTCAGCGCGCGGTCGATCTCGTCGGTCGACGATTCCGCGTCAAGGCCCACGTGGAGGCTGGATCCGCCGATCGAGGCTTTGAGCTCGGCTGGCGTGCCCTGAGCGACGATCGTTCCGTGGTCGATGACGGCGATCCGATCGGCCAGTTGGTCGGCCTCCTCGAGGTACTGCGTCGTCAGCAGCACGGTGACTCCGGAGGCGACGAGGCCGCGGATGGTCTCCCACATCTGGTTCCGGGTCCGCGGGTCGAGGCCGGTGGTCGGTTCGTCGAGGAAGATCAGCGGCGGACGGCTGATCAGGCTCACTGCCAGGTCCAGTCGTCGACGCATCCCACCTGAGAACGTCGACAGCGGTTTGTCGGCGGCCTTCTCCAAGCCGAACTCATCGAGGAGTTCGGCCGCGATCGACTGTGCCGCGCTGCGGGACAGCCCCTGCAGCCGGGCGATGAGTCGGAGATTCTCGCGGCCGGTGAGCTTCTCGTCGACCGAGGCGTACTGGCCGGTGACTCCGATGCGCTGGCGCACTCGATGCGGGTTGCGGGCGACATCGACTCCGAAGATCTCCGCCACTCCCCCGCCGATCGTCAGCAGGGTCGAGAGCATATTGATCGTCGTCGTCTTCCCGGCACCGTTGGGTCCGAGCAGTCCGAAGACCTCCCCGGGGCGGATGTCGAGGTCGATTCCGTCAACGGCGGTGAAGTCTCCGAAGGATTTGCGCAGTCCTCGGATCGACACCGCCGGAATAGTTGATCGGTCCTGTGCGCGTCCGGTGGACGCTGTGCGTGTTTCGTTCATGCCGCCAGTGTTCGCCACTGCGGTTTCATCGTGGTTTCACGGATGGAGCACGGTGGTTTCAACAGTTCGGGCCGGGCTGAAACCGCGGTGAGCTCCGGCGACAGTGACTCGAAGCAGGAGTGGAGTCACTCGGCTTCTTCGGGATTCCTCCGCGGCAGCGACACGGACAGCACCGCGCCGAGCGCGGCGAGCCCCGTTGCCCACCAGAACGCCTGATCAAAGCCGAGCGCGAGCTCGCCGATTGTCGAGGCGCCGTGGGTGGAAGCGGCAAGGACAACCGCGAGCAGTCCAGCCCCGAAGGCTCCGCCGAGCTGACTGGCGATTCTGGTGATGATGCTGGCATCGGGCATCTGGGCGCGGTCGAGTCCGCGGAATCCCAATGCCATGAGCGGAACGGTGACCACGCCGAGACCGGCTCCGCGGACGAGGAGTGAGAGCATGATCAGCCATCGACTCGTGCCGGTGCCGACGAAGGCGAACGGCAGTGTTCCGAGTACGACGATGACGAAGCCGATGACGACGAGCCAGCGCGGACCCATCGCGTCCGAGAGGCGGCCGGCGATCGACCGGCTGGCCAGAGTGCCGATGCCCTGCGGGATGAGCAGCATTCCCGCCTCGAGCACGCTGGAGCCGTGCACCTGCTGAATGAACAGCGGCAGAAGGATCATGGCACCGTAGAGCGCTGTACCCGAAAGGAAGAGCAGCAGCGATGCCGAGGCCAGCGGCCGGCTCTTCAGCAGACGGATATCGACGAGCGGCTGCTCCTTCGTTTTCAGCGTGTGAACGGCGAAGAGGACCACGAGCACCACGCCGGCGATCAGGGGAAGGAGAACATCGACTCTGGCGAAGCCACCGGGCTCGCCGGAATTCGACAGCGCCCACAGGAGCCCGGCGAGCCCTGGAGCCAGCAGAACGAAGCCGAGGCCGTCGAAGGGGACACGTCGGAACGGCTGGTCTCTGGGCAGGATGATGATCGCGAGCGCGATCCCGATGACGCAGAAGGGCACATTCACCCAGAACATCCACGACCAATGCAGGTGCTGGAGAATCGCGCCGCCGACGACGGGCCCGAGGATCGGGCCGAGAACCGCCGGAAGGCTCACCACAGACATGACCTTCCCGATGTTCCTCCCGTGTGCCGCCTGCATGACGATGGTGGCCATGAGCGGCAGCATGATTCCCCCGCCCAAGCCCTGGATCACGCGGAAGGCGATGAGACTGCCGGCACTCCAGGCGAGACTGGACAGAACCGAGCCCACCAGGAACACGGACAGTGCGATGATCCACAGAGGCTCTTCGTAATCGAGAGTGTGGGTCAGGGATTTTCAGACACGGCGAGTCGCTGCTCAGATAGGCGTCGAGGTCTTCCGATGATGGAAGTTCTCACACCGTCCATCCGAAAGACCTCGACGTGGCCAAGCCTACTTTCTCGACGCCTGACCTCACGACCTTCTGCAGACTCAATGACCTCGATCTGACCTGCACCGGCCAACACATCACCGGGCACAAAGCCATTCTGGAATGCCGTCCAAACACTGCTGATGACTGGTGCCGACGATGTGGTGGTCACGGGATCGTTCGCGATACCGTCGTCCGCCAGCTGGCCCACGAACCTTTCGGCCACCGACCAACCACGCTTCACATTCGCCTCCGCCGTTACAAGTGCGTCGAGTGTGGCCGCGTCTGGCGTCAAGACACCACAGCTGCGGCGCCACCACGAGCGAAGATCTCGCGAACCGGCCTCGACTGGGCGTTGCGTGCTCTCGTGATCGATCACGACACCGTGTCCGTCATCGCTGCGAAACTCGCCGTGTCCTGGCACACCGCGAACTCCGCCGTCCTCGCCGAAGGTCAGCGGTTGTTGATCAACGACCCGACCCGTTTCGACGGGGTCAGCGTCATTGGTGTCGACGAGCATGTATGGCGGCACACCCGGCGTGGTGACAAGTACGTCACCGTCATCATCGACCTCACCCCGATCAGCGAGGGAACAGGCTCGGCACGTCTGCTCGACATGGTGGCTGGCCGTTCGAAGCAGGTGTTCAAACAATGGTTGAAAGACCGACCGAAAGAATGGCGTGAGGGCATCGACGTCGTCGCGATGGACGGATTCTCCGGCTTCAAAACAGCCTCAGCTGAGGAGCTGCCCGACGCTGTCGAAGTCATGGACCCCTTCCACGTCGTCAAACTCGCCGGTGATGCCCTCGACGAGGTACGTCGCCGAGTTCAGCAGGAGACAACCGGCCATCGCGGACGAGCAAAGGACCCGTTGTACCGGGCAAGAAGAACTCTTCACACGGGCAGCAGCTTACTCACGACCAAGCAGCAGGAAAGAATCGCGAACCTCTTCGCTGACCCGAACTTCACCGAAGTCGAAGTCACCTGGGCCGTCTACCAAGACATTGTCAGCGCTTACCGAACCGCGGACCGCAAAGAGGGCAAGAGACTCTTGCAAACGGTCATCGACGCCCTGACAACGAATCTGCCACCCGAACTTGTCGAGCTCAAACGGTTAGGACGAACGTTGAAGCGTCGAGCTGCTGATGTGCTCGCATTCTTCACCCGACCGGGAACGTCGAACGGTCCCACTGAAGCGATCAACGGCAGACTCGAGCATCTACGCGGGTCCGCGCTGGGATTCCGCAACCTCACGCATTACATCGCGAGGTGTCTGCTCGAGTCCGGTGGCTTCAGACCGGTTCTACACTCTCAATTACGATGAGCCACCAATCTGGCTCTTCGTAATCGAGAGTGTGGGTCAGGGATTTTCAGACACGGCGAGTCGCTGCTCAGATAGGCGTCGAGGTCTTCCGATGATGGAAGTTCTCACACCGTCCATCCGAAAGACCTCGACGTGGCCAAGCCTACTTTCTCGACGCCTGACCTCACGACCTTCTGCAGACTCAATGACCTCGATCTGACCTGCACCGGCCAACACATCACCGGGCACAAAGCCATTCTGGAATGCCGTCCAAACACTGCTGATGACTGGTGCCGACGATGTGGTGGTCACGGGATCGTTCGCGATACCGTCGTCCGCCAGCTGGCCCACGAACCTTTCGGCCACCGACCAACCACGCTTCACATTCGCCTCCGCCGTTACAAGTGCGTCGAGTGTGGCCGCGTCTGGCGTCAAGACACCACAGCTGCGGCGCCACCACGAGCGAAGATCTCGCGAACCGGCCTCGACTGGGCGTTGCGTGCTCTCGTGATCGATCACGACACCGTGTCCGTCATCGCTGCGAAACTCGCCGTGTCCTGGCACACCGCGAACTCCGCCGTCCTCGCCGAAGGTCAGCGGTTGTTGATCAACGACCCGACCCGTTTCGACGGGGTCAGCGTCATTGGTGTCGACGAGCATGTATGGCGGCACACCCGGCGTGGTGACAAGTACGTCACCGTCATCATCGACCTCACCCCGATCAGCGAGGGAACAGGCTCGGCACGTCTGCTCGACATGGTGGCTGGCCGTTCGAAGCAGGTGTTCAAACAATGGTTGAAAGACCGACCGAAAGAATGGCGTGAGGGCATCGACGTCGTCGCGATGGACGGATTCTCCGGCTTCAAAACAGCCTCAGCTGAGGAGCTGCCCGACGCTGTCGAAGTCATGGACCCCTTCCACGTCGTCAAACTCGCCGGTGATGCCCTCGACGAGGTACGTCGCCGAGTTCAGCAGGAGACAACCGGCCATCGCGGACGAGCAAAGGACCCGTTGTACCGGGCAAGAAGAACTCTTCACACGGGCAGCAGCTTACTCACGACCAAGCAGCAGGAAAGAATCGCGAACCTCTTCGCTGACCCGAACTTCACCGAAGTCGAAGTCACCTGGGCCGTCTACCAAGACATTGTCAGCGCTTACCGAACCGCGGACCGCAAAGAGGGCAAGAGACTCTTGCAAACGGTCATCGACGCCCTGACAACGAATCTGCCACCCGAACTTGTCGAGCTCAAACGGTTAGGACGAACGTTGAAGCGTCGAGCTGCTGATGTGCTCGCATTCTTCACCCGACCGGGAACGTCGAACGGTCCCACTGAAGCGATCAACGGCAGACTCGAGCATCTACGCGGGTCCGCGCTGGGATTCCGCAACCTCACGCATTACATCGCGAGGTGTCTGCTCGAGTCCGGTGGCTTCAGACCGGTTCTACACTCTCAATTACGATGAGCCACCAATCTTGCCGATCCACCCCAAACCCCCACCGATGCCTCCGACACACCCGAGCATGCTACCGAGGGGTAAGTATAACGACGCTGTAACTTTATGAATTATTCACCCATTACTTTTTGATGACTCCGTAACCTTGTAAGGGATCTACCAGGAGACTGCCCGTTTCCGCCCAGACTCTCGTCTGCGAATGATCAGGATCCAAACGATGTGGAGAACCATGAAGATACTCAGAGGCCGGCCCGGTACCGGTCGGAAAGTTGCGGTGGGCACAGTCGCCGCGGCCACAGCAGTAGGGCTGACCCTGCTGACTACGTCGCCCGGCTCAGCCGACGAACAGAACCCGAACGAAGATGCAGAAGCCTATGGGCAGCTGATCGATGCTGACATCCTGGACGCTGACGCGCTCGATGCCCTGTCGGCGTACAGCAGCTCTCCGTCGAGCACCGATGCGGACACCACACCGATCAATGCCGAAGTGCTCCAGGCCATCGGAGTCGAGCTCCCCGGAATCGGCATCCCGCTCATCAGCAGCGAGGGCGGCGATGGCCTGCTCGAGCTCGGTGACGCAGGAGTGCTCAATACCTACGGACACGCTCCTGCCTACAACGAAGCCACGGCCAGCTCCGGCGTCGTCGGAGAAGACGGCAGCCTCAACCTCGATGACATCAACAGCGGAGAGTACGGCAACGCCAAGGTCGACCTGACCTCGGTGCTCGGCCAGCTCAACCTCGACGGCGTCACCGATCAGATCGTCGATGAGCTCAGCCTCGAACTCGGCGCGATCGCGTCGACAGCGAACAGCAACGGCGAGGCCGATGACTCCGAGTACGCTGTTGCCGATGGCATCCTCACAGTCTCGAGCCCCGCAGTGGGCAACCTCTCGGGCGCTCTCAATGACGTCGTCGACGATGCAGGCGGCACTCTCGAAGAGGTCATCGGCGACGAGGGTCTAGTCAATGCGCTTACCGGTGTTGGTGTCGATGTCAGCATTCCGCTCCTCGCATCGGTCACGGTCGGCGGGGATGACGCCAAGGTCTCCGTCGAGGTGCGCGACGCACTGAACAGCGTTGTCGAGAACGTCGTCAACGAGGCACTCGAAGACGAGGCGGGCATCGTCTCGATCGATCTCGCAAACGGCGACATCAAGATCGACCTCGCGAAGATCGTCAAGGGCGGGGACGCCTCAGACCTCAACGGTCTCGACCCGAACACTCAGGTCCTCACCTCGGATACGATCTCGAAGATCACCGATGCCGTTGCGGATGCCCTCGGGGCACTCTCTGGCAAGGTGAATGACACCCTGACTGATGCGCTCAACGACGTGCACCTAGTCATCGACCTGCCCGCCAGCATCAAGCTGCTGGGCGGAAGCGCAGCAAACGGATCAATCAACGTCGACGCCACTCTTGGACAGCTGGCAGGCACTGATGAGTCTGATCCGACCATCGAGACCAACCTTGATCTGCTTGGCATTCCGGTCGGCACGGTGCTCAATGCCATCACTGAACCGCTGATCAGCTCCCTGCTCGGCGTCACCAAGCCGCTCATCGGCGGAATCCTCGACTCGACGGCCGAGCAGGTCGCCGGCAGCGTCACAGGCCTCGTCAACCCACTCCTGACCTCTCTCGACCCGGTCTTCGAGGCACTCAACCAGGTCGTGGATCTCACGATCAACGAGCAGCCGACTGCGAAGGACCCCGCAGACGAGAGCCAGGTCAAGGGCACCAACGGACCCGGCTTCACCGTCAGCGCGGTGAGCCTGGAACTGCTCCCGGCCGCCGATGCCATCGACATCAACCTGGCCTCGTCCTCGGTCCGTGCGACCGCGGAAGCACCGGACCCGGGCGATGACGATGCGAACGCCAACGCAGCGGCCTCGGCATCGGCTTCGGCCGACGCCGACGGTGACAACAACCCCGCCGCCCAGGCGGCATCCGAGGCAGCTGCCGACAACAATGCCGACAACACGGCATCGGCAGCAGCTGACGAGAACGCCGAAGCAGCGGCAGAGTCGGCAGCGACCGAGGACGCTTCGTCCGAGGCTTCGGCTGATTCGACCACGGACGAGAACGCTTCGTCGACAGCAGCCTCGCAGGCCGCCGCAGAAGCCGATAACACCGATGACACGAACGCAGAGGCATCGACGGCTTCGGACGCGAACTCCGCAGCCGCTTCGGAAGCGGCTTCAACAGCTGATTCGTCGAATGAGGCTTCCGCAGAGGCAGCAGCCAACGCGAATGCCGCAGCGGATCCCGACGCGGCAAACGAAGCGGATGCGAATGCCAATGTGAACGCCGCCGCTTCGGCCTCGGCCTCGGCCAACGCCGATGACAACAACAACGCGGTCGCCGAGGCAGCCGCTCAGGCAGCCGCCAACAACGATGCCAACAACACGGCATCGGCAGCAGCCGACGAGAACGCTGAAGCAGCCGCGGAATCGGCCGCAAACGAAGAGGCCTCCTCGGAGACCTCGGCGGATGCGACGAGCGAGACCAACGCCTCGGCACAGCAGGCAGCCAACGCCGCCGCAAACGCCGACGACACGGACTCGACGAACGCGAACGCCTCGGCCGCAGCTGATGCGAATCCGGCAGCAGCTGCATCCGCTGCCTCGACCGCAGACTCTTCTTCGGAAGCTTCTGCCAACGCAGCGGCTGACGCTGACGGCAACGACGACGGAGCCGCGGCCACCGCTTCGGATGACTCCGATGCGAATGCCAATGTGAACGCTGCTGCTTCGGCCTCGGCTTCGGCCAACGCCGATGACAACAACAACGCGGTCGCCGAGGCAGCCGCTCAGGCAGCTGCCGACAACGATGCCAACAACACGGCATCGGCAGCAGCCGACGAGAACGCTGAAGCAGCCGCCGAATCCGCCGCCAACGAAGAGGCCTCCTCAGAGACCTCGACCGACGCGACCACGGAAACCAACGCTGCAGCCAACCAGGCAGCCCAGGCAGCCGCGACCGCGGACAACGACGATGACTCGAACGCACAGGCTTCTGCCGCTGCGAACGACAACGCCGGTGCCGCCGCTTCGGCAGCGTCGACGGCTGACTCCTCCTCGGAGGCGTCGGCTGCCGCAGCAGCAGACGGTGACGAAGCTGACGCAGCAGCTGAAGGCGCCGAGGCGAATGCTTCGACGGACGGCGACGAGGCCAACGCATCGTCGGCAGACGACGCGGACGAGGCTTCGGCGAGCGCCGACTCCGAGAAGGCAGCATCCGCTGACTCGGATCAGGCAGCCTCGGCCAACGCCGGATCGTCGGCCAGCTCTTCGGCCAACGCTTCGGCTGGCGCCAATGCCTCGGCCGGTTCGAGCACGAACGCCTCGGGCAACAGCAATGGCGGAGACCTGCCGCGGACGGGTACCGACGGTATCCCGGCCATGGCCGGATTCGCCGCACTGCTCCTCGCCGGTGGTGCAGCAGCGGTGTGGGCGACCCGCCGCTACCGCGCCTCGGCAGGCAAGCACTGAGAATAGATCGGCTCAGAGACTGAGCTGACGCCACAACGGCGGGGTCGGAGTGAGAACTCCGGCCCCGCCGTTCGTGTGCCGGCAGCTTACGCGGCCCCACCGCCAGAGCGCGGGCGATCGCGATGTCCCGCCGCTACCACCCCAGCGAAAAAGCCTGCGAGAGCTACAACCCTCGCCCGGCTTCCCAGGGCTCTTCGGAGGCCCCGGTGATGAGCGCGTTGACCGACATCGCCTGAGCATCGGTGAATGAGGCGACATAATCCACGACCGCCCGCGCCCGTCCCCGTCGGACGATCGCAGTGGCACCTTCCTCCCCCAGTGCTTCGGGATTGCGTGCGTACAGGTCCTGGTACTCCTGCGTGGCCGCCTCGACGGAATCGAGCAGGCGCCGCGGAATCCGGGTCGCCTCATCGGGGTCGAGCAGCCATTCGTGGAACTCTTCGACCAGCGAGGCGATGATCCGCGTCTGCCCGCGCTGATAGACGGCGAGGTCGGAGCGTTCAAGCACGAACTTCGCGTGGACGAACTTGAGCACGACGACATCGTGCCAGGCCTCCTGGCTCAGCCGCACATGACCGCTGCGGATATGCGGGTCCGGATCGACGACGATCGAGGCCTGCAGCCGGTCGATCCACCGCCGCGTGAACCCGGTGACAGCCCGATCGGCTTCCAATCCCCCGTCATAGGGAACACCGAGGAGCCCTTCGACGAGATCCCGGTTGGCCCGCTCCACCGAGGCCCGGAAGGCCTCTTCGGAGGCAATCCACGGATCCTTCTCCCGGGTGTGCCGCCGGATCGCCTCGAGCGCATGGCCGGGCCGCCGCCGGTCGAGTTCGGAGACATCGAGGGCCGCGAGTTCGCGGCAGTCCCGCAGCCACCGCCCGAGCTCGGCAGACACGGACGTGTACTGCAGCACATTCGACCGATAGAAGTCGTCGAGGTCGTGCACCGCATAGGCGATATCGTCGGCGACATCCATGACCGCGCACTCAAGCGTCTGCTGATACCGCCCGATCGCCGGGAACGCCGAGAGCACATCCGCCATCTCATCGACCTCGGTGGCATAGGCAGAGAACTTCATCGCCCCCTCGGACACCTCATCGCCGACGCCCCGCGGCATCCGTGCGGCCGAATCCGGCCGATCCCCGCTCCACTCCCCCCGCTCCCACGGGTACTTGAGCACCGCGGCCCGCACCGCCCGTGTGAGGTTGAGACCGCGCGCTGTCGCCTCGCAGCTGTCAAGCGCGGTGAGGATCCGAAACGTCTGCGCGTTGCCCTCGAATCCGTCGTCGAGGCGCAGCAGCGTTCGCGACACCCGGTCGAGCTCTTTCTCGCCGAGGTGGCCGAACGGCGGGTGCCCCAAATCGTGGGCGGCCGCTGCCGCCTGCACGACCACAGGGTCACATCCGCCGAGGCGGCCGACGAGTTCCCGTGTCCGCTCATCACCGTTGTTCAACGTGATCGCGATCGACCGGGCCACCGCGGAGACCTTGAGCGAATGGGTGAGTCGATTGTGGATGACGGTGCCGGAACCGGCCTGCGGGATGACCTGCGTGACCGAGGCCAGGCGAGAGAAGAACGGGGAGAAGCGGATCCGTTCGATATCGACGCGGAATTCGTCCTCTCCGGGCCGGGCCTCCTCGGCGACGTTGCGGTCACGGCCGCCGGTCGTGTGAAATCTCTGACGCTCCATCACCTCAGACTACCGAGTTCGCGCTTCGCTCGGGGCGAGATCCT
The DNA here is from genome assembly GCF_051351055.1 of Brevibacterium sp. FAM 27836. NCBI lineage: Bacteria > Bacillati > Actinomycetota > Actinomycetes > Micrococcales > Brevibacteriaceae > Brevibacterium > Brevibacterium sp. FAM 27836. Next base: position 16,888 of record NZ_CP195712.1, on the reverse strand, counting down.
TGAGACTCAGATCACGGTGACGTATTGTCAGAAGACCTGTAGGAGGTGGTCATCATGACCGGAGTCAATGAAGATTTCTACCAGCCCCAGACCCATCCCGGCGACATCATCGAAGTCGAGGACGAAGAGACCGGTGAAATGGTCAAGCACGTGATCTACCTCGACGAATTCGGCAACGGCACGAAGACGCGACCGCTGACGGAGGATGAGCTCAAAGACCTCGACGACGCCTGACCGGCTCTTCACCAGCGGGCACGCACTGTTTCGGTCGGGCCGTCGACTTCGGTGAAGCCGGCGTCGACGACGCTGACCTGTTGCGCGCCTGCAGCCCATGAGTTCGTCGTCGCTGTGATCACGCGCAGGCTGAAATCAGCTTCGCGCCACCGCTGGCGCACGGCCTCGGGCATCTGCTCGAATGCCAGCTGTGCGGCGTGACCGCATTGGGCGGCGGCCTTCCCTGTCGTCAGCGTCAGGTGCGGGGAGAGTTCGATCGTCACGACCGCCTCGGCGGCGGGGACCGAAGTTTCGCCCTCATCGGGGAACTCGGTTCCGCCCACCTGGAGCTTCTTCAGCTCATGCGGCAGCGGTTCGACGGGACCGGGCGCGAACACGAATGCCTCGGCGGGGGCGAAGTCGTCGTTGCCGCCGAAGGTCACGCCCACGCATCCCAGGGCGCGAGCGTCGTCGAGCTTCTTGCCGTCGCCCCGGCGCACGACCTTGCGGATGGCTCCGTCGCGCCAGTGCGCGACGGCGTCGTTCCACTCGCCTCCCGGTTGGGCGCGCGGGTCGTCGAGGAAGGTGACGACGGCTCGGGCGGTGGCCTCGAGGACGTCGATGTGGCGGGCGATGGCGGTCTTCGACCGGCGCACGACGATCGGCAGGGACCAGGGGATGTCATGGTCGGTTTCGTGTCGGCGCATGTGTTCGGTCAAATTCTCACTCCTGCTCAAACCTGGGAAGTGCGCAATCGCACTCCCGATCTCATAACGTCGCCGCCGGTGAGTTATTCCTCGACGATCCGGACAGCGGACGATGCTGGCTTCCTGAATGGCGGTTCAGTTAGGGTGGGCCCGAACTGAACCACCGACCCAGGGAACGAGAGTCGTGTCGAAATCGAGCCACCGCGAAGTCAGCGCCGCCGACCTGTCCCGAGGCAGACGCATCATGCTGCTCATCCTCGTCAGCATGGGCAGTTCGATCCTGTTCGCTCCGCCCTACCTCAAGAACGTCTTCTACGATCCGCTGCTCGACGCCCTCGACATCAACAATGCCCAGATCGGATGGCTCGTCAGCGCCTACGCGATCACCGCAACGATCTGCTATCTGCCTTCGGGCTTCATCGCCGACCGCATCCGCGTGAGAACCCTGGCCACGACCGGTTACCTCATCACAGCGATGCTCACGTTCGTCTACGCAGCCCTTCCCGGCTTCGGCACACTGCTCGCCGTGTTCGTGGGGATGGGACTGTCGACGATCCTCATCTGGTGGGGTGTGCGCTTCAAGCTCGTCCGGCTGATCTCCGACGCCGATGGCTATGCCCGCAACATCGGTCTCAGCTACGGCATCTACGGTGCCGTCGGACTCGTCCTCGGCTTCGTCGAGGTCGGGATCCTCTCCGCCTTCGCCGAGCGCGCCGACCTCGGTGTGCGCACCATCCTGATGATGTTGGGCGGACTCATCTTCCTCCTCGCCATCGCCTCCCATCTGCTCACCCCGCGCTTCGCCGGTGAGATCGAGCATCCCGGTGAAGGCTTCAAGCTCGCCGATCTCACTCGCGTCTTCGGCTCCCCCGTCGTCTGGCTGGCCGCCGGGACGATGTTCTTCGTCTACTTCGTCTACACGGGCGTGGCCTATACGACCCCCTATCTCTCCACGGTCTTCGCCGCCCCGGCCGCTGTGGTCTCTGCCGTCAGCGTGATCCGCACCTATGGGATCACTCTGCTGGCCGGCCCGGCCTTCGGTGCTCTGGCCACGAAAGCCCGCTCCCCGTCGCGGGTGATCATCATCGCCTCAATCGTCATCGCCGTCGCACTGGCCGCCCTCATCGCCATTCCCTCCGGCCCGGTGCTGGTCATCGTCGCCGCAGTCATCGTCGTGGCCCTCGGCTTCCTCGCCAACGGCTGCTACGGGATCGCCTCGTCCCAGTTGAGCGAGGGCCGGGTCGGGCTCGACATGTTCGGGGCGGCATCGGGCCTGCTCTCGGTCATCGGCTTCCTGCCCGACACCTTCTCCAGCGTATGGTTCGGCGCCATCATCGATGACCGCGGGTCCGGGGCCTACCCGATCATCTTCACCATCCTCATCGCCTGTTCCCTGCTCGCCGCTGTGCTCAGCTACGCCCTGATCCTGTGGGTCAGGCGAACCGGCGGCCAGGCCGCCGTCGAAGAATCAGAGGCACCCGATGCCCCCGCCTCCTCGTGAGCGTCGCATCGGCCGTACCCTGCCCCACGGGGCCCTTTCACCGCACCAACCATCGGAGGCGAACATGCCCATCAACGAAGCCGCTGCTCCTTCAGCCGCAAACACCGAGATCCCCGCATTCATCCTCACCGCGATGACCGACCAGATGCGGACCGTGCTCGACACACAGGCAGCACGAGCCGCGGAATGCACCCAAGCGGGACAGCGCGCAGTCGGTGCCGAGATGGACGCTGAGACCGCACGGCTGGCGGCGATGCGTGCCGAATACCGAGCCGAGCGCTCCTTCTGGAACGCGGGCGGCCCGCCGATGGCCGAAACCGTCGATACGGTCATCGACACGGCCGGGGCGCAGGTTCCCATCCGCATCCATCGCCCCACCGCCGAGGCGGTCATGCCGGGCATCGTCTTCCTCCATGGAGGCGGCTTCACCGTCGGTGACCTCGACACCCATGATCGGATCATGCGGGTCATCGCCGCCGAGAGCGGTGCCGCGGTCATCGGCGTCGACTATTCGCTCTCCCCCGAATCGAAATTCCCACAGGCCCTGCATGAGGTCGCCGGCGTCATCGACCATTTCGTCAACAGCGGCAACGACTTCGGCGTCGACGGAACCCGCCTGGCGGTCGCCGGCGACTCCGCCGGGGCCATGCTCACACTCGGTTCCGCTCTGCTGCTGCGCGACGATCCCGAAAGCATCGACGCCGATCCCCGGACCTTCTCCGCACTGCACGCTCTGCTGCTCTTCTACGGCGGACACGGTCTCGTCGATTCCGCGAGCAGGCGTCTCTACGGCGGTGGCTGGGACGGAATGAGCCGCAAGGATCTCGACTCGATCACCACCGAGCACTTCGCCTCACCGGCCGATGCCTCCTCGCCCTATGTCGACCACCTCGAGGCCGAGCTGGCGGGTCTTCCCCCGGTCTTCATCGCCGCGGCCGGGCTCGATCCCCTCCGCGATGACAGCGAGGCCCTGTCAGTGCGACTCGAAGAGGCCGGCACACCGGTCGACTACCACCTGTATCCGGGAGTGCTCCACTCATTCCTCCACTTCGGTCGGATGCTCGACGAAGCCGGAGATGTCCTCACCCGCAGCGCCGCTTTCGCCGCCGCACACCTCTGAGCCGACCGCCGGACACAGCACACCTCGGAGGCCACCGACACAGCACAGAGCCCGGCACCTGGATGTCAGGTGCCGGGCTCTGCGAACGTGGTCGTCAGTAGTGCGCAGGCGGGTCGCTGGCAGGAAAGGACTCGTCTTCCCACTCATCGACCAGTTCGTCCTGCTGGTCCTTGTCGACGGAATCGGTTCCGGGCTTCTCTGCGAGGTCGTCCCTGGCTTCTTCGGGCACCCGGGCCGGCGACTGCTCGTTCTTCTCGTTGTCATCAGACATGGAGACCATCCTTTCTCTGGTACGACACGATGCTGACATCGATCGGTCCGACACGGTAGTGGCCCGCTCCCGCTCCCGTTCGATCTCCGCGTCGAACTCCGCACCGAGGAGCAGCGAGAGGTTGACCATCCACACCCAGGCGAGCCCGACGATCACACCTCCGATCGACCCGTAGGTGACGTTGTAGCTGCTGAAGCCGTTGATGTAGATGACGAAGCACGCCGACACGGCGACCACCACGAGCAGAGCGATGAACGCACCGAGGCTGACCCACCGGAACTTCGGCTGCCTGACGTTCGGAGTCACGTAGTAGAGCAGAGCGATGAGCAGCATGACGAAGAAGACGAAGACCGGCCATCTGACCACGTTCCAGATCAGCAGGGCTGTAGGGCCCATGCCGATGAGCTCGCCGAGAGTCTCCGCGATGGGCCCGGACAACACGAGCAGTAGCCCCAGGGCGGACAGGACGATCAGCGTGACCACGGTCATGAGGAGCATGAGCGGCTTGAACTTCCAGTACGGGCGGCTCTCCTCGACCCGGTAGACCGTGTTCAGGGCACGACCGAATGCGCCGATGTACTTCGACGACGACCAGATCGCCAGGACCAGGCTGCCGATGAGGGTGGCACCGGCCGAGGGGGATTCGGTGAGTTCGACGATGATCGGACGGATCGCCGAGGCGGCCTCGGCCGAAATATCGTGGGCCAGGGACAGCACCGCCTCCGTGGTCGATTCGGCTTCCCCGACCACGCCGAGCAGCGAGACCATGGCGAGGATCGCCGGTGCGGCGGAGAGCAGAGCGTAGAAGCTCAGACCGGCGGCCTTGTCGAGGCACTCATCCTCGAGCAGACGTCGCAGAGCGCCCTTGACGATCCGCCACCGATTCAGACCCGGCGAGGACCTTTTCATCTCTTTCCCACTCTGTAGTCTCTGGCCGCATGGACCATCGAGTTGAGAGTCGCGATGACCGGCACGGAGAAGAACGCCCCGGCGATGCCCGCAACCGCCGCTCCTGCTGTCACTCCGAGGATCACCGCCAAGGGGTGGATCTTGACCGTGGGTCCTGTCAGCCAGGGCTGCAGGACATGGCTTTCGAGCTGCTGCACGACGATGACGATGCCGAGCATGAGCAGACCGTGGACCCAGCCATTGAACAGCAGCGCCAGACCCACCGCGACTGCGCCGCCGACGATGGCGCCGACGAACGGGATGAAAGCGCCGAGGAAGACCACCGTGGCGATCGGAATCGCCAAAGGGACACCGAGGATCAGTGCCCCCACACCGATGCCGATCGCATCTGTAGCCGCGACGACGAGCTGGATCCGAATGAAGTTCGACAGGGTCTTCCACCCAGCTTCGCCGGCGGCGGAGATCCGCGCATGCGCCTTCTTCGGCCAGATGTGGACGACCCACGTCCAGATGCCGCGGCCATCGATGAGTGCGAAGAGGGTGACGAACAGAATGATGAAGATGCCTTCGACGACATGAGCCGCCGTCGTGCCCACCTCGGCGGCTCCAGAGCCGAGACCGGCCGCATTGTCCTGCAGCCACTGCCCCGAGGAGGAGACGAGGTCGTTGAGCTTGGCTTCGGTGAGCCCGAACGGCTGCGTGGCCAAGAACTGCTGCGCCGCGCTCAGCGACGTCGCCACCTGCTTCTGAATCTCCGGGATCTCGCTTCTGACCTGAAAGGTGATGATGAGCGTGAGTCCGGCCAGCAGGCCGAGGACGACGACCCAGACGGTGACCACCGCCAGCCATTTCGGCCATCGGTGCCGTTGCAGAAACGACGACAAGGGGACCAGCAGGGCCGAGAGGACGAGCCCGGCGAGGAACGGGACGACGATCTGAGCGATCTGCAGAGCGACGAAAACAGCGACGGTGATCCCCGCGATGATCACGAGCAGGTATCCGGTGAAGCGGGCCCCGATTTTCAGCCCCTCGGGGATCGGGTCATCGCGATTGTGAGATGCGTGCGGCGAACCTTCTGTCATGCACCAACACTAATGCCCAGGGGCACACAATTGGTGGGTCGTTTTCCTCTCAGCGCCGAGGGCGGTCAGCCGGCTCCAAGAGAAATCCGAAGAAGCACAGAACCTCTTTCATTATGGTGTGCCGATGACCCGAATGCGACGCTGGCCCTACACTTTCGCCATGGCGCTGTCTCTGCTCATCGGAGCGGTCGCCGTGATCTCCTCGCTCTACCTCGACCTGCCGTTGCGGGATCCCGATGGTTTCCTCGGACCTTCGATCGCCCGCCTGCCCCTGCTGACCCTGGGAATCATCGGCTGCGGGCTCGTGGTGGAAGCAGTACGCAGAAGCGGTTGGCGGAACCTGCCGGCCGCGCTCGTCGACACCGTCAAGAAGGAGTGGAACAGCCACCGTCTGCTGTGCATCGGAGCCGGTCTGCTCAGCTTCTACGTCTGCTACGTCGCCTATCGGAACCTCAAGAGCGTGCTGCCGGTCTTCCGCGACGGCACCCTCTACGACCGGCAGCTGCTCCACCTCGACTACTGGCTGACCGGCGGCAACAGCCCGGCGCTGCTCCTGCACGATCTGCTCGGCACGGACATCGCGGCCAACGTCCTGTCGCTGGCCTACCTCGCCTATCTTCCGCTCGTGCCGATCAGCCTCGGCGCGTTCCTCGTGCTCAATCGCAACCACAGAATCGGAGCCTGGTACGCGACGACGCTGTGCCTCAACTGGGTCCTGGGCACCGTCAGCTATTACCTGCTGCCGTCGGTGGGTCCGGCGTTCATCCGCCCCGAGTTCTTCCGGGCGCTGCCCGACACTGGGGTCACGCAGCTGCAGCAGGTCCTCAGCGCCGACCGGCTCGAGTTCCTCACCAATCCCGCCGGCAGCGACTCCATCCAAGGCGTCGCCGCGTTCGCTTCCCTCCATGTCTCCGTGACCTTCGCCGCCGCACTGTTCATGACACGGACGAATCAGAGACGCGGCATCCAGGCCGTCACCTGGATCTTCTTCGGTGTGACAGTCGTGGCCACCGTCTACTTCGGTTGGCACTACATCCTCGACGACATCGCAGGCATCGGCATCGGCTGGGCCTCGGTGACGGTGGCGGCGTGGGCCACCGGTCGGCGCCGAGCCCGCCGGAAACCGCGCGGGGACGATCAGCTGCCGGCGAAGCCTCGAATGCCCGAACAGGAACCGGCGACCGGAAGCACTGCGCCGGCGGATTCTGCTCCTGGCACTGCTGCCGCTATACTGTAGATACTTGCGAACCCGTTTTCGGGTTCCCTGCGTCGTCAGGACGCCTCGTCTCTGCAGCTGGGTGAGATCACCCGCGCATGTTTCCGAAGCCGTTTTCTCTCGGCGATCGAGAGCGCCGACAGCGCTCATTCCATGACCGGAAGCGGCTGACTGCCACCATTGCGCGGCATCGGCACGTCGTCCGGCACGTTGAAGGGCCACCCCATCACAACTTCACAGACACACACTGCTCCCCGCACCACCCGCAGCTCATCCGGCTCCGGCAGCACCACCACAAAGAACACGACCGCTGCGCCCACGTCGTTCGCCGAGCTCGGCGTTCCCGCCCAGCTGGTCAAGTCCCTCGACAGTGAGGGCAAGACCTCCGCCTTTCCGATCCAGCAGGACACCCTGCCCGACACCCTGGCAGGACGCGACGTCCTCGGCCGCGGCAAGACCGGTTCCGGCAAGACACTGGCCTTCTCCATTCCGCTCGTCGCCCGCCTGGCCGAATCGCAGTCCGCGGGATCGGGTCGCCAGCAGGGACGCCGTCAGCCGCGGGGCCTCGTCCTCGCTCCCACGCGTGAGCTCGCCACCCAGATCACCGACGTCATCGACCCCTTGGCCAAGGCCGTGGGCCTGAAGACGACGACGATCTTCGGCGGCGTCAAGCAGCGTCGGCAGGAGGTCGCGCTCAACTCCGGCGTCGACATCGTCGTGGCCTGCCCGGGCCGCCTCGAGGACCTGCTCCAGCAGAACATCCTCTCGCTCGAGAACATCGAGGTGACCATCCTCGACGAAGCCGATCACATGGCTGACCTCGGCTTCCTGCCCGGAGTCACACGCATCCTCAAGCAGACCCCTGCCGAGGGGCAGCGGATGTTCTTCTCGGCCACCTTGGACAACGACGTCGACAAGCTCGTGCGTCGCTTCCTCCACAACGAGGTCCTCCACTCCGTCGACGAACCGACTTCGCACGTCTCGGCCATGACCCACCACGTGTACGAGGTCTCCGTCGACGACAAGAACGAACTCGTCCACAAACTCGCCGCCGGCACCGGCCGCCGGATTCTCTTCACCCGCACGAAGCACCGCGCCAAACGCTTCGCCCGGCAGCTGACCGCGCAGGGAATTCCCGCCGTCGACCTCCACGGCAACCTGTCCCAGGGCGCCCGCGACCGCAACCTCGCCGCGTTCACCCACGGTGATGCGAAGGTCCTCGTGGCCACCGACATCGCCGCCCGCGGCGTCCACGTCGACTCGGTCGAACTCGTCGTCCACGTCGATCCCCCGACCGAGCACAAGGCCTACCTGCACCGTTCGGGCCGCACCGCTCGAGCCGGCAGCGCCGGTGACGTGGTCACGGTGATGACGCCCGAGGAGCGCAAGGACACCCAGACCCTGCTGCGCAAGGCCGCCATCAAGGCCACCCCGAAGAAGGTCACCGCCGACTCCCCCGAGGTCACCGAGCTCGTCGGTGCGATCGCCGAATACGTCGCCCCGCAGCCGAAGGAACCCATCCAGCCGCGGAAGAAGACCGAACCGGCCACGTCGAACGGCCGTTCGTCCCGCCGTCGCCGAGGCGGTCGTGGCGGACGCGGCGGAAGCTCAGGTCGCGACGGTGCCGGCAGCGGCGGCACCGTTCGCAGCGGTGAAGGCAATCGTCGCAGCGGATCCCGCGGCGGCGAAGCCCGCAGCGGAGAATCACGCCGCAATCCGCAGAGCACGCGTGGCGGCGGATCCGGTCGCCCCGGCCGGTCCGGCAACCGCAGTGCGGCAACCCGCACCAGCCAACCGGCCAATCGCCGCGCCGCGGAGTCGCGCGGGACGAACCCCGAGACCCGTCGCCGCAATCGCGTCCGCACCGGAGGTTCGGAGCAGGTCTACTCCACCAGCAGCTGAATCAGCGAACACTCAACGGCTCGCTCCACGCACAGGAACTCGGTCTGCACCCCGAGAATCCTGTCGTGGAGCGGGCCGTTTCGTTCATCTCTGCCGCAGCATCCGCCCCTGACCTCCTGCACTCGGTGCCTTTCCGCACACGGCGCCACCGCTCAGCCGAAGATCGTGCGGACGGCGAAGAAGAGCACCGACGGAGCCAGCAGCAGCCCAAGTCCGGTGTAGAACGTCGAGGTCATCGCCCCGTAGGGCACCAGCCGCTTGTCCGTGGCAGCGAGACCGGCTGTCACTCCGCTCGTGGTCCCGAGCAGCCCTCCGAAGACGATGGCCGAACGCGGATTGTTCAGACCGATGTATTTGGCCACGAATGGAGTCAGCACCATTGTCAGGACCGACTTCACCAGGCCGGCCCCGACGCTCAGGGCGATGATTCCGCTGCTCGCGCCCAAGGCGGCTCCGGTGACCGGCCCGACGATGTAGGTTGCCGTGCCGGCACCGATCGTGGCCAGATCGACCGGATCGCTGTAGCCGAACATCAAGGCGATGACCACCCCGATGGCGAAGGACAGCACCACTCCCAGGACCAGAGAGATGATTCCTCCGAGGCCGGACTTCTTCATCTCTTCGAAGCTGGCGCCGAATCCGGTGGCCACGATGGCCAGGTTGACCAGCATCCCTCCGCCCATGAGCCCGATTCCGGAGAAGAGGGACAGGTCGGCTAGCCCGTCCTCGCCGCCTGTGGCGACTCCGCCGATATAGGCGAGGACGAGCCCGAGGATGATGGCGATCGCCGAGGCTTGGAACTTCCCTCTGGTGAGGACCTTCGAAATGAGCATCGCAATTGCGGTGACGAGGCCCACCAGGGCGAATGCGACGACGAGGTCATTGTCTTGCAGGGTCGAGACGAGCGCGTCCATCATGCCTCCTCTGCGAAGACTTCGACGGGCTCGTCGATTCCTGGGGTCTTGACCCGGGCGAGCACAGGCACAAGCAGGAAGCTCACGGCCACGGCCGCCACTCCGGCGACGACGGCGACAGGGCCGGCTGTGACAGCACCGACGACGTTCTGCGTGGCGGCCATTGCCACGACGATCGGGATGTACATTCCCGACCAGAACGAGATCCCCGCCGATGTCTCGGGTCTGAGTCGCCCAGACCGTGCCAGCAGGTTGGTGGAGAGTATGAGCAGGATCATGGCGATGCCCACGCCGCCGACATTCGCGTCGACGCCGAGCAGACTGCCCACAAGATTTCCGATGAAAGTGCCGATGAGCAGGCTGCCAGAGAGCAGGGCGACACCCAGAATGATCACAGAAATGACCTCTCTGTCGAAGGTTGAGTATGGCTCGGCAAGACGCGAGCCTCGGACAGCTTAGCCGACGGCAAGACGTCTTGCTCACTCGTTCGGAGCAGGTTCACTCGACCAGCAATTGACGCCGGCTCGAGCGGCGACTGACGCCGGCAGCCGGCAGGATTCGACCGGCTTCAGACCGGTGTCGGCCCCGCCGAGTGGTCCCCGCGGATGCGCTTGGCGACGAGTTCGGCGCTGATGAGGCACATCGGCACGCCGATCCCGGGTGCGGTCCCTGCCCCGGCGAAGTAGAGTCCGTCCACGCGCGGTGACTGATTCTGCGCCCGCAGGAAAGCGCTCTGGCGCAGTGTGTGCGAGGGCCCGAGCATTCCGCCCTTCCAGGAGTGGAAGTCCCGAGCGAAGTCGGCCGGGCCGATGGTCTTGCGCACTCTGATCCGACTGCGCAGATCGTCGATGCCTGCCCAGACGCTGATTCGCTCGACCGCCGAATCGACGGCTGCTTCGACTGCGGGAGCACCGCCCCCGTCCGATCCGCCGGCACCGATCTCCACATCCGGCGGGACGGGAATGAGAACGAAGAGATTCTCGCAGCCGTCCGGCGCCACCGCGGGGTCGGTGGCACTGGGTTTGCACAGATAGAACGAGGCCGGGGCGGGAATTGTCGTGTCGGCGCCGAAGATCGCCTGCAGATTCTCCTCCCATTCCTCGACGAAGAACAGCGAGTGATGTCCGAGTTCGGGCAAGCTTCCCTCGATGCCGAGCAGAGCGATGATCGCTCCAGGCCCGCTGTCGATTCTCGACCACCATGATTCGGGGTAGCTGCGCGCCCTCGGCGGAAGCAGCTCGGTCTCCGTATGGTGCAGGTCGGCTGCGGAGACGACGAGGTCGGCATGATCGACACGTGACTTGCCATCAGTATCGGTCCATCGCACCCCGCGGGCGGTCACCCGTCTCCCACCCTCTTCGGTGACCACCTCGGTGACCTCGGCCGAGGTGATGACCCTGACGCCGGCGCTGCGGACCAGCGCCTCCAGTCGTTCGACGACAGCCCAGAACCCGCCCATCGGATAGAACACTCCCTGGTCCAGATCGAAGGCGCTGAGCAGGTGGTAGATCGCAGGAGCCCGTTGGGGGTCGGTGCCGAGGAACACCGCAGGATAGGCAAGGATTCGGCGCAGAACCGGGTGCGTGAACCGCTGATCGACGAACTTCTCCAAAGAACTCGACAGCAGCCGGAGGAGCAGCGGGAAGGAACGGAGAACGTCCCTGCCGAATGCGGAGGCCAGGCGGGTGAAGGGGTTGTAGAGAAACCGGTTGCGGGCGACGTCTGCCGTCAGGCCCGCGGATCTCAGATACTTCCGCACCGCGGCACCTCCGCCGGGTTCGATGCTCTCGAACAGTTCAGCGACCGCATCGACCCCGTGGGGCACAGTGATGCTGTGCGGACCGGAGGCCCCGTCCGGTTCCGAGAAGACCTGATACCCGGGGTCCAGCAGCCGCAGATCCAATTGTTCGTTCGTGCTCGTGCCGAGCAGTTCGAAGAAATGGTCGTAGACGTCGCGCATGAGCAGCCAGGACGGTCCGGTGTCGAATCGGAAGCCCTGCTCCTCGATGTTGCCCGCCCTCCCGCCGAGGTGGGGGTTGCGTTCGATCAAGGTCACCTCGTGACCGTCGCGGGCCAACAGCGCAGCGGTCGCGAGCCCGGCGATTCCGCCGCCGATGACGATTGCCCGACTCATCGCAGCTGTCCCATCCGCACCTCGCAGACGGCGCGGAGGACAAGCGCCGCCTTGCGTGGACCCGCCACGGTGATCCGCCGTCGGGGGAGCTCTTCGGCCGGCACCACGGACAATCTGTCGGCAAGCGCGGAGAACAGCCGCAGGGCGCAGAGGACGGCCACGCGGGCATCGCTGGGCAGGAGCGGGATCGTCCTGTCCGCAGCTTCGATCTGTGCGCGGATGGCGGTGATCCACTCCGCCTGTGTCCGAGCGTCCACCGTCCCGTTCTCGCTGAGGTAGCTGCGGCCCAGGCGCTGAGTGTCGTCACCGAGGTCGCGCAGGAAGTTGACGTTCTGGAATGCTGCGCCGAGGCTGCGGGCACCGTGTTCCAGCAGTCGCTCCTCGCTGCGGGTGCATTCCTCGTTGCGCACGAAGATCCGCAGGCACATGAGACCGACGACTTCAGCGGACCCGTAGACGTATTCGGCGTGTTCCCTGCGGTCGAAGCGCAGCTGCGCTTCGGGGGCTGCGGTCGGCTGTCCTGACGAGGTCGTCTGCTGTCCTGACGGGGTCGTCTGCTGTCCCGGCGGGGTCGTCGGGGGTCCCGGCGGGGTCGTCTGCAGGTCCGTGCGCATGGAGGCGAAGAACGGTCGGGTCAGTTCGACTCCGATTCCGGCCTCGCGGGCGGTGCGGGCGAAAGCGTGGATGATGGGGTTGCTGCTGTAGCCGAGCCTCATGCCGCTTTCGGTCTCGGATTCGAGCTGATCGAGCATCCGACGCTGCTGTTCGGGGGCGAGGCCCGCTTCGGTCGCGACTCCGTCGACGAGTTCGTCTGCGACCCGGACCAGAGCGTAGATGTTGCGCACATGATCCCGGTGGCGAGGGCCGAGCAGTCGCGCAGCGAGACCGAACGACGTCGAATATGCACCGATGACCGACTTCGAGATCCGATTCGACACGAACGAATAGCGTCCGAGGGGCCCCAACCGATCAACGTCTCGTTTCATGATCGCCTCCCATCGAGCGCCTCGATGAGTTCGTCGAGGAGCCTTGCCATATCCGGCCCGATGAGCATCGATTCGGCCGCAACGAGTTCTCGCGCATTCGCGGAGAGCTCGTCGATGAGCGCCCGGATCTCGCCTTCTGCCCCGCAGTCGGACAGCAGCGACCTCACTGTCGCACCCTCCTGCGAGCTGAGGTCCCCGGCACCGAAGTGCGGTTCGATGAGCGGCCAGACTGAGGTGCGCCGTGCGAGGGCGATGATCGCCGTCTCCTTGCCCTCACGCAGGTCCGAATAGGCGTCCTTGCCATGTTCGTCGGACCTGCCGAAGGTCGAGAGCAGATCGTCCTGGAGTTGGTACGCCAGGCCCAGCAGAGCACCCGCCCTGCCGAGGATCGCCTCGGTCTCGGGTGACGCCCCGGAGAGGATCGCTGCCGAGTGCAGAGGCAGCTCGAAGGAGTACGTCGCGGTCTTCTGACGGCTCATCTCCACGACTTCGGCCAGGCCCGAACGGACGCGGCCGGCGCCGAGTGCCACGTCGGTCAGCTCCCCCGAGACCGATTCCATCACCGCCCGATCGAGCTGTTCGAGAAGCCGGGAATGCGAATCGCTCGGCAGCGCTGCGCTGAAGAAGATCTGGTGGGCAGCCGACAGCAGAAGGTCTCCGACCAGCATCGCGGTGCTGCGCGCCGCATGCAGCGGCGAGGCGACGGTCGCCTGCTCGGCCCCGCCGGCACCGCTGCCCGCCTGCCACTCCTCGAGCAGGAGGCCGATGAAATTCGGACGACCCCGCCGCATGAGGTCACCGTCGATGACATCGTCATGGAGGAGGAAGGCGAAGTGCAGCAGCTCGATACCGGCCGCGATGCGCACCGCCTGGTCTCTGGCCTCGGGACGGCTCTGCAGAGCAGACACCGACGGCGAAGGGCCAGGGTCGGCAGGCAGTTCCGGATAAGGACAGGCGCAGAGTGCGTCGAAGGCTCCGATGAGAAGGCGCGGTCGCAGCAGTTTGCCGCCGAGCAGGCACCGCGAAGCGAGGTCCCACGCCTGGGCCGCCGTGGGCCCCAGTGCGCCCACCCGATCCGTTCGACTGTCGAGCACACGTCGGACCTCGGACTCGATTTCGGCTGTGACGGAGGGGCCGAACGCGATGCCCTGGGCAATGGTCATCGTTGAGTCCTTCGCTCGAGTGTTGATAACGTACTCGATATACTACACTCAAAGATATTATCTGCCGAAGGTTATTCTTCTACGATCAAGGGGTGAAAGTCAGTAAGATGACACCATGGAGTCATCGGAGGCCCCGGGCGCTCACGACCCGATCACAGAGAACATGTACACCGGCTCAGAGCACAGCTTTCCCGGCGACCTCATCGACTCATCCGACCTGTCGAGCACGGACCGCGAGCAGATTGCTCGGCTCATGAACTCACTCGCCCGACTGCGCGAAGCCGAGCGCACCCTCTCCGATGCCTCACGCAAGTTCATGAAGCTCAGCGAGCCGGACATGCGTGCGCTGCACTACCTCATCGCCGCCAAGCGTCAGAACGCTGTGGTGACCCCGAAGATGCTGTCCATCCACATGGCGATGTCGGCCGCCTCGGTGACGAAGCTGATCAATCGTCTCGAGCGGGAGGGCCACGTGATCCGCAAGCTGCATCCCAGCGACCGGCGCGCCTATGCCATCGAGGTCACCGAGCAGACGGCCCGCTCGGCACGCGAGACCGTCGGGCGCGCCCAGGCCAGGCGAATCTACGCCGCCGCCCAGCTCAGCAGCAGCGAACGCGATGCCGTCATCCGCTTCCTCGACGGGATGACGGACGAGTTGTCCCTGCGCAACGCCGATTGGGCGACCCAAACGTGATCTCGAGTCCCGCAGTCAGCCGCGGCCACCCAAAAGGCGGGCGCAAAGCCCGGCGCAACGGCGAGAGAAGCGCCCCCGCCGTCGAGGCCGAGGAAGGGATTTGGAGGGTTCGCGCCTTCCAACCGGCTCGAGCGGTGCTCCGAGCCCGGGGCCAGTCGACGCAGGCGGGCTTCACCGCGGAGAAGATCCCCCGCGGACTCTTCCGCGCCCATCCGATCCTCATCTCCGACGGCGCAGCTCACGACCGGCAGCGTCGGGAGGTCGCCCGGTTCTTCGCACCTGCCGTGATCGCCGACCGCTACGGCGAGCACATCGCCGCCGCCGCGCAGACGATCGTCGACGAAGCGGCGGTCACCGGGCGGTGCCGACTCGACGAGGCGGCCCTGCACTTCACGGTCGACGTGACATCACGGGTGGTCGGCCTCACCGAGTCCGATACCGCCGGCATGGCCGCACGGCTGGCCGCCTTCTTCCGCCAGCCGCCGGTCGATCTCGCCAAAGCGGATTGGGGGAGGACGACACGCCAGTGGGTGCAGGCCGCGGTCAACGGCATCGTTCCCATCCTGCGGTTCTTCGCCCACGATGTCCGCCCGGCCATCCGCGCCCACAGACGCGACCACCGCGGCGATGTCATCTCGCATCTGCTCGATTCCGGGTACAGCACCGGCGACATCCTCGTCGAGTGCATCACCTATGGCACCGCGGGAATGGTCACGACCCGCGAATTCATTGCGATGGCCTGCTGGCATCTGCTCGATGACGAGCAGCTCAGACGCGAGTATCTCGCCGCCGAACAGCCCCGTCGACTGGCCCTCCTCGAAGAGATCATCCGTGTCGAACCCGTCGTCGGCCACCTCTATCGACGCGCCACATCGGCCATCGACCTCAGCGACGCCGGTGGAACCACCATCCCCGCAGGCGACCTCATCGACGTCTGCGTCCGCGCGGCCAACGTCGACGCCGAGGTGTACGGAGACGACGCCGAGGCGATCTGCCCGGGTCAAGGCGGCGCGGCCCCTGCCGCGGGGCTGAGTTTCAGCGACGGCGCCCACAGCTGCCCCGGAAAGCCGCTGGCACTGTTCGAAACCGATGCGCTTCTCCACAGGCTCCTCGCCAGCGGCCCGCGTCTGCTGACCGAACCCACGATCGCATGGGACGATCTCATCGAGAGCTACCGGATCCGCAACATCGACCTCGGATTCTTCGTGCCTGCTCGCCCCGCCCGCACGCCGCAGAGGAATCCATGATCGGCCACTGGGACTACCTCGGCCTCATGGCCGCCTGCCTGCTCATCACGCTGCCTCTCGAACTCGTGTTCTCGGCTCGGGTCTACCGTCGCTGGCCGCTTCTGCTCACGGCCCTGCTCCCGGTCGTCATCGTCTTCTCCGCCTGGGACATCATCGCCATCGCCCGCGATCACTGGACCTACAATCCGCGGTTCGTCACCGGGATCGACCTCGGATCCCTGCCGCTCGAAGAGCTCGTCTTCTTCCTCGTCATCCCGGTCTGCGCGCTGCTGAGCTACGAAGCCGTCGGCACCACCATCGGATGGGCCGAACGCCGCCTCGCCCGTCGGAAGAAGGCGAGATCCGATGATCGCTGAGTACACCGTGATGACCGTGATCGGCATGCTCGTGGTCGTCGGACTCGAACTCTTCGTCTTCCGCAGCGGGATCTTCCGCCGCGCGAAGTACTGGGCCGCGCTGATCATCTGCCTGGGCTTCCAATGCCTCGTCGACGGATGGCTGACGAAGCTGTCCGACCCGATCGTCGTCTACAACCCGGACATGTTCCTCGGCATCCGCTTCCCCTTCGACATCCCCATCGAGGACTTCGGTTTCGGCTTCGCCATGATCACAGCGGTGCTCATGCTCTGGCAGTGGAATCTCAACCGTCGCAGCGAGGAGGCGCAGTGAGCCCGCGCGATCCCCATGCTCGCCGCCTTCCCGCCGCCCCCGGACGTCTCCGGCTCCTTCGCCCGAAGACCGTGACGGTCATCGGGGCCGGCATCGCCGGCCTCTCGGCCGCGACGATTCTGGCCGAACGCGGAGCCGAGGTCACGATTCTCGAATCCGG